>JAOZRH010000049.1 GCA_029931905.1 Fidelibacterota bacterium | reverse complement strand
GAATTTGATTATGTGATTACGGTTTGTGACGGAGCTAAGGAAACTTGTCCGGTTTTTACGGGAAAAGTGAAAAACAGACTCCATATCGGTTTTGAAGATCCACACGGAAAACCGATTGAAATTTTCAGAAAAGTGCGAGATGAGATAAAAGAAAAAATTGAAGAGTTTGTGCACACTTTCGAAATTTAAAATATGGAGAATAATAAATGATAAATTCATTATTCAGTTGGTTGTCCACGGCGATGTTAGGTTCATCTTTATTTGCTCTAACAGCGGCATTTATCTGGGGTGTCTTAAGCATTCTTTTAAGCCCGTGCCATCTTTCCAGTATTCCACTAATAGTCGGTTTCATTGATGAACAAGGTAGAGTTTCCACAAAGCGAGCATTTTTTATTTCATCATTGTTTTCGATTGGGATTCTAACAACAATTGCCATAATTGGTGTTGTTACCTCATTGATGGGAAGAATGATGGGCGATATTGGTGTTTTCGGTAATTACTTTGTAGCGATAATATTTTTTATAGTTGGTCTTCATTTAATGGGAATTATTCCATTCCCATTCTTAAATGGTGCAAGTCAGCCGAAGATGAAAAAACGAGGATTGCTCGCAGCTTTCATTCTGGGTTTGGTTTTCGGAATTGCACTCGGACCTTGCACTTTTGCCTATATGGCTCCTGTCCTCTCCATTGCTCTCACGGTTTCTGCTGCACAAGTTTTATTTGGTGCTGCTTTGATAATAATGTATGGAATAGGACATTGCTCTGTGATCGTATTGGCCGGAACATTTACAGGTATGGTTCAGAAATATCTTAATTGGAATGAAAAATCTAAAGGTGCCGTTATTTTGAAAAAGATTTGTGGACTTCTTGTGGTACTCGGTGGAGTTTATCTGATCTGGAGTGCAAAATGAAAAAATATTTAAAAAGAATAAAGGAGAAAACCTATGAAAAAAATGAAAATTATTGTGTTGATATTATTGATTTGCTTTTTGTTCATTGTAGTTAAAAATAAAACAGAGAAGACCGAGACAGCTATTGTTGATTCAGTTCAAACGGCAAAAATTACTTTCATCGAATTGGGTTCAGTAAACTGCATTCCCTGTAAAATGATGCAACCCATAATGAAAGAAATTGAAGAAGAATTTCCCGAAATGGTAAGAGTTGTATTTTACGATGTCTGGACAAAGGAAGGTAAAAAATACGGTCAACAATATGGTATAAAACTAATCCCAACCCAGGTTTTTCTCGATGAAAACGGAAAAGAATTTTTTCGTCATCAAGGATTTTTTAATAAAGAAGAAATTAAAAAATTGATTAATAAACAACTGAAAAAGTGATCTTGAAAAATATCATAAAAATAAATTAATTATTCTAATAACTTTCTTCTTCTGATGGAAAATTGTTATCTTTTACATCTTTAATATATTGACCAATTGATTTTTTTATTTCATTAGCTAGTTCACCATATCGTCTAACAAATTTGGGGTTGAATTTTTCGAACATTCCCAACATATCATAAGTGACTAATATTTGGCCATCTGTAAATTTCCCAGCACCAATACCAATTGTCGGAATATCTAATAGTTCTGAAATTTCTTTTGCTAATAGAGCGGGAATTTTTTCTAACACAATTGCATAACATCCTGCTTTTTGCAAGCTAATCGCATCGTCAATTATTTTCTCTTTTGCCTTTTTTGATTTTGCTTGAACTTTATAACTTCCAAACTTATGTATTGATTGGGGCGTTAAGCCAAGATGTCCCATTACAGGAATTCCAGCATTTACACATCGAGAAATAGATTCTATAATTTCTTTTCCGCCCTCCATTTTAACACTTTCTGCTCCGCTTTCTTTGAGTATTTTGCCTGCATTTTTAAGTGTATCTTCTGGATTCAATTGGAAAGACATAAAAGGCATATCGGCCACAAGCAAAACATTTTTCACACTTCTTTTCACTGCTTTTGTATGATAAATTATATCATCAATTGTTACGGGAATTGTTGTCTCTTGACCAGCATACACCATTCCGACACTATCGCCAACCAAAACCACATCTATTCCAACTTCTTCTAAATATCCAGCGAATAACGAATCATAGGCGGTAAGTGCAGTAATCTTTTCACCATTTTTTTTCATTTTCTGCAATGTTTTAATTGTCGTTTTTTTAATTATCGTTTGTTTGCTCATAAGTTTTGCCGTTTTATTAAATATTATAATTTAGTTAAAATTCAGTTATTGCTAATTATCCCACCACCAAGCAGAATTTCGCCATCATAAAAAACGCCAGATTGTCCCGGAGTTACCGCTTCAGCTGGATTGAGAAATGTTACAATTATTTCTGAATTGCTTTTTTGAATTATTTTTGCATTAATTCCTTTATGTCTGTATCTGATTTTTATTGTGACTAATCTTTCTTTTTCACAATTCGGAATTGAAACAAAATTTATATCTTTTAAAATACATTGATTTGATTGTAATTTATCTTTTGTAGCAAGAACGATTTTGTTCTCTTGTGGAATAATTTCTTTCACAAAAATTCTATGACCAACTGCAATATTTAATCCTCGTCTTTGTCCAATTGTAAAATTATGATAGCCATTATGAATTCCTAAAACATTTCCCTCTTCATCAACAAATTTTCCTTCACCAATTTTATCAGTTTCACTTTTATAATTATTTTCTAAAAATTGTCTATAATCAATATTTGGTAAAAAACAGATATCTTGACTTTCTGATTCGCTTGGTTGAATTAAATTGTGTTTACTTGCAATTTTTTTTATCTCATCTTTTGAATATTCACTTAACGGAAAAATTGTTCGTGATAAATAGTCTTGAGAAAGTTTCCACAAAAAATATGATTGATCCTTATTTTCGTCATTTGCTTTATGAATTTCGTAACGGTTAGTTGATTTATTGAATTTTCTTTTTACATAATGACCTGTAGCAATTTTATGAATTCCTCGTTTTTCTAATTCATTTAAAAGCAAATTCCATTTAATTGTTTGATTGCATAATACACAAGGATTTGGAGTTCTGCCATTTAAATATTCATTAGCAAAATAATCTTTAATTGTCTTTTTAAATATATCTTGACATTCAACAACAATATGTTCAACATTTAATTTATCGCAAATTTTTTTAGCTTTTTCAACTACGGAATTATTATCATCAAATAATTTTAGTGTAATTCCAACTGGTTCATATCCTTTTTGAATAAGTAAATACATTGCCGTAGAGCTGTCAACACCGCCACTTAAAGCAACACCGATTTTTATTTTGCTTTTCATGATAATTTCAATTCATTTGCTTTATTTAAATAAAAAGTTCGTTGTTTTGTATCTTTTATTTTACTGAAAATGAGTGAAGAATGTCGCCATGGTAATTTGGCCACTAGTTGGGGCCATTTTAAATTGATTATACTTTGTTCATATACATATTTCATTCTTCTTAGATTTCTTTCCGAAAATCCTTTCATCCCAATGAATTCTGCTCGTAAATCTTTTGACAAATTTATTATTACAGAATTTCCCCATCCATTTTTCACTTCATTGGAAATAGTTTTGCCAATATCTAAATATGTCAATATCATTTCTCTATTTACTTTCTGTAAACTTTTATATCTCGCTTGATTTATTCTTTGTTTAAGGTCAGAAAGTATTTGAATGTAATTTGAAGGTATTCTATTTTTTATTTTCACAATTGATTTTTCCATTACTATTATACACAAATATACTCAATTATAACCTTAATTCAAATAACAATTTGCATTGTGAATAATTTACAGACAATGCAACAATGATAATAATTATTGAAAGAATATTCATTATGAATATAATTATTAAAAATCAGATATTTGGAAATTAAAAATTTTTATTAAACTTCAAAGTCATGTAATAGACCTAATTTCGAAGGAACACCCTCTTTTTTTGCTTTAATTCTAACGGTGTCTAATACTTCATCATAAGTTGGGCGATTTTGTTTATATATAATTCCAAGTTCTAAAGTATCCTCGTTGTTTGCATAATCAAATGCTTTAACTTCATCGGTTGGATCGTAATCATCTGGTATAATCATACTTTTATTTCTAAAATAATCATATTGATCTTTACCGCGAAAAGTAACACAAGGAGATAAAGCATTTATAAAAGAAAATCCTTTATGTTCAATTGCTTGTGCTATAATATCAACGGAATGTTTAATGTTTGCAGAAAATATTCTTGCAACAAATGAAGCTTTATAAGCAATTAAAGTTCTTATCGGGTTAAATGTTGTGCCAACATTTCCATAATAGGTTGTTTTTGTTGGAATTCCAAGCGGAGTTGTTGGAGATGCTTGACCTTTTGTTAATCCATAAATTCCATTATCCATTACAATATATGTGATATCAATATTTTTTCGAGCAGCATGCATAATATGTCCACCACCGATAGAAAAACCATCACCATCACCACCAACAGCAATAACTGTATTTTCTAAATTTGCCATTTTAACACCTGTTGCCACTGGTAAAACCCTACCATGAACTCCATTAAATCCGTATGTGTTCATATATCCGGATAGACGACCTGAACAACCAATACCAGAAATAACGGCAGCTTTATGAGGAGGAATTTGTAATTGTTCAAATGCTTTGTATAGAGAATTTAAAACTCCATAATCACCACAACCTGGACACCAGATTGGTTTAGCACTACTTTTATAATCTTTTACAGTATATTTATTCATCTTTATATTCCTTATTTTTCTTTTGCAACTTCTTTAATTTTATTTAGAATTTCTTCAACTGTAAATGGTGCACCACCCGGAATTCGATATGGAAAAGTTTTAACTCCATATTTTCCAAAATCAATAAATCCTTTTAAATATTTTGCAAATGGTCCAGAATATGCCATTTCAACAATCATAATATTTTTTTTAGTTTTTATAAAATTGATAAAAGGTTTCACCAAAAACGGATAAATTATTTGAGGTATTATTGCCTGAACTTTTATTCCACTTGCATTAGCTTTCATTACAGCTTCTTTTACAGCACCTTTTGTAGATCCCCATGCAACAATTCCAATTTCTGCATCATCAGGTCCATAAAATCTATCAAAATTAAATTCTTCTTTTATAGCTTTAAATTTTGCGTGTCTCTTGATTGTCATATCTCTATGTACATCAACATCAGAAGAAGGTCTGCCATATTCATCATGTTCAATTCCAGCCGTTTGATGTTCTCCACCTTCAATACCAGGATAGGAAACAGGGGAAATGCCATCAATAGAATATTTAAATCTTTTATAGTCAACTAATTCTATTTTAGTTGGTGTTAATCTTTGATTAGTTTTTTTGAAACCATAGTGTTCATCTTTAAAACGAGTTGGATCAACAGATTCTTTTCTAGTGCCAATAAATCCATCAGATAAAACAATTACTGGAATTTGATATTTTTCTGCAATATAAAATGCCAATACAGTCGAATCAAAACAATCTTCCACATCAGAAGGAGCAATTACAACTTTTGGTGAATCGCCATGACTTCCCCAAATAGCTTGCATAAGATCTGACTGTTCTGTTTTTGTTGGAAGTCCAGTTGATGGACCACCTCTTTGCACATTTATAACAACTATTGGCAATTCTGTTATTGAAGCTAATCCAAGCCCTTCGTTCATTAATGAAATTCCGGGACCAGATGTTGCTGTCATAGATTTTTTACCAGCAAAAGATGCTCCAATAATCGCATTAATTGAAGCAATTTCATCTTCCATTTGAATAATTGTTCCACCATATTTTGGGAGAAATCTACCTATCCATTGCATAATTTCAGATGATGGTGTAATAGGATAACCAGCGAAAAAATCTAATCCGGCATACATTGCACCATAGGCAATTGCTTCATTACCTTCCATTACTAATTTTGGAGTTTGTTTTTCATATGCAAATTCTAATGAATCTTTTTTTGTGAATGAATTTTTAATATAATTTTGACCAGCATTAATAGCGTTTATATTAGAATCAATAACTTCTTGACTTTTTTTCGCAAATCTTATTTTGATTATTTCTTTTAATGCTTCTTTTGGTAAATTAAATAATTCAGCAATGATACCCAACATAACTATATTTTTTGATTGCGTGGTTCCACTTGATTCTTGTGCAATCTCTGCCATTGGAATTTTATACCAGTTTTTCATTTTGCTTTTTTCTATTGGAATATCTTCTTCTGGAAATTTATCAGCAGAATCACTAACTATTACAACATCGTCTTCCAACAATAATTCTAATTTAAAACGAGGAAAATCTTTCCAATTAAGTACAACCAATATATCAAGTTTGTCTCCTTGAGTTGCAACTGGATTCTCACTCATTCTTAATCTGATTGAACTTTCTCCACCACGAATTTGTGGTCCAAAACTTTTCATCATAAAAACAAACAATCCATCATGAGACGCTGCTTTCATTAATAAATCCCCAGCAGTAATGATTCCATCACCACCAGAACCCGCAATTCCTAAAACTATATTATTTCTTGCCATTTAAATCCTTCCTTTTATATTATTATAAAATTGATTATAGATATACGAAATTGATTAACAATAAATTGTAATTTATGAAATGTGTGAGATATAATGTTTTGAAGAGAAAGCTTCTGTTTTTGCATTCTGCTCTATTAATTTTTAAGTGTATCTTCTCTTTTTTCCATATGCAAAAGTTAATATATTGTAAGTCGCAATGTCAACAAATATTTTTATTTCTTTTTTCTTAATAGCTTATTTAAAATATAATTTGAATAACAATCTCAATTTTGTATATTAGATGAGTTTAAAAAAAGGACATTAATGAGTAAAAAATTAATAATAGTTGAATCACCATCAAAAGCAAAGACAATTAAGAAATATTTTGGTAAGGAATATGACTCAATTGCTTCGATGGGACATATAAGAGATTTACCATCTTCTAAAATGGGTATTGATACAGAAAATGGATTTGTACCAACTTATGTTGTTTCTTCCAAAAAATCAAAAACATTGAAAGAATTAAAAACTGCCGTTAGAAGAGCAGATTCCGTTTATCTCGCTACTGATCAGGATAGAGAGGGTGAAGCGATTGCTTGGCATTTGTGTACAGCATTAAATTTGGATATAAATGATACAAAAAGAATTGTTTTTCATGAGATTACAAAATCTGCAATAAGTGAGGCAATTAAAAATCCCGGTTTAGTAGATAAAAAATTAGTTGATGCACAACAAGCACGAAGAATTCTTGATAGATTGGTTGGATACGAATTGTCGCCATTATTATGGAGAAAAATTAAACCAGCACTTTCTGCTGGACGGGTACAATCAGTAGCAGTTAGATTAATTGTTGAACAAGAAGATAAAATTTCAACATTTAAAAGTAATGAATCGTTTAAGGTAGTTGCTTATTTTACAATAGAAGAAGATGGAAGGCAATATGAATTGAGTGCAAATTTATTAAAAAATATCGATTCAAAAACAAATGCACTAAAATTTTTAAATGAATGTAAAAATGCAAATTATTCAATAGAAAATGTTGAAAAAAACCCAGGGACAAAATCTCCATCACCACCATTTATCACTTCAACTTTACAACAAGAAGCAAATAGAAAAATGGGATATTCTGTATCAAAAATAATGAGTATAGCTCAAAAATTGTATGAAGCAGGTGCTATAACTTATATGAGAACAGATTCTTTGAATTTATCAAAAATAGCGATTGCAAAAGCAATAGAAGTTATCACTGATAAATACGGAAAAAAATATTCAAAACCGCGTAATTTTAAAACAAAGAGTAAAGGAGCCCAAGAGGCTCATGAAGCAATTCGTCCAACAAATTTAGCACAAGAATTTGCCGGGAAAAATGCTGAAGAAAAAAAGATATACAATATGATTTGGAAGCGAACAATCGCTTCGCAGATGAGTAAAGCTGAAATAGAAAAAACTAAAGTAACAATAAATATTTCAACTTCTGAAAAGAAATTAATTGCCAATGGTGAAGTTTTGAAATTTGATGGTTTTTTGAAGGTATATTTTGATGAGGGAAAAACACAAAGTGTTAAAAAAAATATTTTACCTCCAGTGAAAATTGGTGATGAATTGAATTTTTTAAAAATGGAGGCAACTCAGAAATTTACACAACCACCTGCGAGATATTCAGAAGCAACTTTGGTTAGAAAAATGGAAGAACTGGGAATTGGTCGTCCTTCAACCTATGCTCCAACAATTACAACGATACAGAAAAGAAAATATGTTGTTCAAGAAAATAGAGATGGAGTAAAAAGAGAATATGAATATTTATTGTTAGAAAACAATATTGTTGAAGAATTTAAAAAAACAGAAAATACAGGAGCTCAAAAATCCAAATTATTTCCTACAGATATTGGAATTGTTGTAAATGAATTTTTAGTTAAATATTTTGAGGATATTTTAAATTACAATTTTACTGCTAATATTGAAAATGATTTTGATAAAATTGCAGAAGGGAAGTTGCAATGGCAGAAAATGTTAAAAGAATTTTATGACAAATTTCATGCAAAAGTAATTGAAACTGATAAAGAAGCTGACAAACATAAAGGTGAGAGATTATTAGGAAAGGATCCCAAAACAGGGAAAAACATTTATGCTAAAATTGCAAGATATGGAGCAGTTGTTCAAAGGGGTGAAGTAGAAGGAGAGGAAAAGCCAGATTTTGCCAAAATTGGAAAAAACGATTCGCTAAGTACAATTACACTTGAAAGTGCATTAGAATTATTAAAATTTCCTCGTAAAATTGGGATATATGAAGACGATGAAATTATTATTGGTTTAGGTAAATATGGTCCTTATATTAGACATAAATCAAAATTTTATTCAATTAAAAAACCCGATTTGCCAGATACAATTGATGCTAAAAGAGCGATTGAATTAATTGAAGAAACAAAAGTTGAACAGAGAAAAAGTATTTTAAAAGAATTTGAAAACGGAGAAATGATTGTTAAAAAAGGTAAATATGGTCCTTATATAGCATACAAAAAAAAGAATTATAAAATACCAAAAACTATAGAAGCTGAGAAAATAACGATTGAAGAATGTAATGAAATTATTAAAAATAAAAGAAATGGGAAAATAAAAAATGGGAAAAAAGAAAGTAAAAAATAATCCAATAATAGAGAAAATTATATCATTGTCAAGACGGAGAGGAATACTTTTCCAAAGTAGTGAGATTTATGGCGGTATTAATGCGGTTTATGATTACGGACCTTTGGGAGTTGAATTAAAAAAGAATGTAAAAGATCATTGGTGGAAACATATAGTAACTGCAAGAGAAAATATTTTAGGAATGGATTCTGCAATTTTGATGCATCCAAAAGTTTGGGAAGCTTCGGGACATATTGAAAACTTTCACGATCCTATGGTGGAATGCAAAAAATGTCGTAAAAGATATAGAGTTGATCATCTTCCTGAAAATACAACTTCCTGTCCTGAATGTGGTGGTGAATTAGGCGATCCAAAACAATTTAATTTGATGTTCAAAACTGCACTTGGTTCGACTGAAGAATCTGCACAAGAAATTTATTTGCGACCAGAAACGGCACAGGGAATTTTTATTAATTTTGCAAATGTGACTTCTTCTAATAGAGTAAAATTACCTTTTGGAATTGCACAAATTGGAAAAGCATTT
This sequence comes from Fidelibacterota bacterium, assembly GCA_029931905.1. Classification (GTDB taxonomy): domain Bacteria; phylum Fidelibacterota; class Fidelibacteria; order Fidelibacterales; family Fidelibacteraceae; genus TCS52. The sequence continues at coordinate 2,620 of JAOZRH010000049.1, read as the reverse complement.
AGAAACGAAATTACAACCGGAAATTTTATTTTCAGAACAAGAGAGTTTGAACAAATGGAGATGGAATTTTTTATTCGTCCGGGTGAAAATGAGAAGTGGTTAGAATATTGGAAAAATGAACGATTAAATTGGTTTAAATCGTTGGGAATTACTCCAGAAAAATTACAACTTCGTCCACACGGAAAAGATGAATTGGCTCATTATTCTACAGCTTGTTATGATGTTGAATATGAATTTCCATTTGGATTTTCAGAATTGGAAGGAATTGCCGACAGGGGACAATTCGATTTAAATCAACATATTACTCATAGTGGTAAAAAATTACACTATGTTGACCAACAAAATCGTGGTGAAAAAATTATTCCAGCTGTGATTGAAACTTCTGCCGGAATTGATAGAACAGTTTTTACAATCTTAGCGGATTCATTTTGGGAAGATGAGGAAAATGACAGAATAGTTATGAAATTTTCACCTGAAATTGCACCAATCAAAGTTGCAATTTTCCCACTATTCAATAAACAAGGAATGCCAGAAGTTGCTAGAAAAATATTTAATGACTTAAAATTTAAAATTGCCACAACTTATGATGATGGCGGTTCTATCGGCAAAAGATATAGAAGACAAGATGAAGCTGGAACACCTTTTTGCATTACTATCGATCATCAATCATTAGAAGATAATACAGTTACAATTAGAGAAAGAGATTCACTAAAACAAGAACGAATTGCGATTGATAAAATTGAAAGCGTGGTTAATGATAAAATTAGTGAGGCGATTCAGAAATTTAAATAGTTAGCTATATGGCGATTTATAAGTGAAATGTTATGAAATATACTCACTACGCATAGCCAAATCGTTAATCAAGACATAAAGAAATTGTATTTTTTTTATATTATTAGCAATATATGTAAAGAATAATTGATTTTCTTATCAAAAATAATTAACTTTGTAAAGAAAATTGATAAAACTTTACAAAAGAGAGATGAAATGTTAAAAAAAATGCCAATAGAGAAAGATATTGAAACAAAAAAAGTTTTAAAAAAACTTGCATCTGCACATCGTGCATTAGCAGAATTAAAAGGTGTTGTTTATACAATTCCAAATGAAAATATTTTGATTAATACATTAGGATTGCAAGAAGCAAAGGATAGTTCGGCAGTAGAAAATATTATTACAACACATGATGATATTTATAAAGCAGACTTAAATCTTGATGGTTTTAAATCGCTGAATGCAAAAGAAGTTCAAAATTATATTTCAGCATTAAAAAAAGGCTTTACTTTAATATCAAATAAAAAGATATTAACAAACAACGACATAATTGAAATTCAATCTGAATTAGAAAAAAACAAAGCAGGTTTCAGAAAACTTCCTGGAACAGCATTAAAAAATGTAATAACAGGAGAAACAGTTTATACTCCACCACAAGAGTATTCTGAAATAATAGACTTAATGTCAAATCTGGAACAATTTATTAACGACGATACAATATCAGATTTTGACCCACTAGTAAAAATGGCAATAATTCATTATCAATTTGAAAGTATTCATCCTTTTTACGATGGAAATGGAAGAACAGGCAGAATAATAAATGTTCTTTATTTGGTAATGAAAGATTTGTTGAATTTACCTATTCTGTATTTGAGCCGATATATCATTTTAAATAAGGGAAATTATTATAAATTATTGCAGGAAATTCGAGAAACTGATAATTGGGAAAATTGGTTATTGTTTATGTTAGAAGCAATAGAGCAAATATCAAAAGAAACTATTGAATTAATTGGGAAAATAAGAAATTTAATATTTGAATATAAAAATATACTCCGTGATAATTATAAGTTTTATAGTCAAGATTTATTAAACAATTTATTCAAACATCCTTATACAAAAATAGAGTTTATGGAGCATGATTTGGGTGTTTCTCGAATAACAGCAGCAAAATATTTAAATATTTTGGTAAAAGACGGATTGTTGAGAAAAGAAAGATTAGGAACAGGAAATTATTATATTAACGAACGATTAATGAATTTACTAACGATGAAATAATAAACACTCTGGCTAATAATGTATATAAAGCATTGGGATATTGATAAAATTGAAAGCGTGGTTAATGGGAAGATTAGTGAGGCGGTTAAAGCATTTAAGTAATTATTTATTAAATAAGTAGTAACAGTAAGAATACAGGTAATTTAATGGATAGATTTAAAAATAAATACCGTATTCAATCACATAGAATGCCCAAATGGGATTATTCAGGTTGCGGATATTATTTTATTACAATTGTTACGAAAAATCGTAAATATAATTTAGGGAAAATTGTAGATACACACGGTAATGTGTCTATTGAATTATCTGGTTTTGGAAAAATTATCGAAAACGAATGGTGCAAATCGTTTGATATTCGTAATGAATTGTTTTTGGATGAATATATTATAATGCCAAATCATATTCATGCAATAATCATTTTGAAAAAAAATGAAAAAATTATCGATGTAAATGATTCGCACGGTTTGAATGGTTTGAATGATTTGAATGATTTACATGGTTTGAATGATTTACATGTAGAGACGCACGGCCGTGCGTCTCTACAAACGACCAAACAAACGACCAAACAAACGAC
>JAOZRH010000048.1 GCA_029931905.1 Fidelibacterota bacterium | reverse complement strand
AAATATTAATAAATCACTTTTTTTAATGTCAATATTGATTTTAAATTTTTCATATTATCAAAGTGAATTTTTAATGTATTCCAAATCAACTGATCAATCATATTTTTATTTTTTTCGTCACATTGAATATTTATCATTTTTTTTGGATGCTTTTTATACATAAATCTGAATATATTAAGTATTTCATCATTAAAATTTAAATCAGAATTATTGTTTTTGGAACAATTTTCACATAATAAATATCCGTCTATTGTTGATATTTTCCCTTTAACTAACTTTTTTCCACAATGATTACAAAATTCTAAATTATAACCAAATCCATTAATTTTAAAAAAATGTATAAAAAAATACCAATGTAAATATTGTGGCGAAGTTTGTGAATCATTCATTTCGATAAATATAGCATTCAATAATTTAAATATCGAACTTTCAGAATAATAATTTTGGGTCTTATAAACAACCTCTATAATTACAGATGCATATAATACTGCAACAGAATTATTTTTCATTTTCCAGAATGGATCAATATATTCTGCAAAATTTAAATAATGATAAGGTCTTCCCTCTTTATAATTTATATGAATATTTAATAAAGAAAATTGTTCAAAATATCCATGATATTTGCTTTTAATATTTCTTGCACCCTTTGCAATAACAATTATTTTTCCATAATCAATCGAAAATAGATGTACAATTAAACTTGTATCTCCACTATTTTTCTTTTTTAATACGAATGCTTTAGTATTTATAATATTCATCATTTGAAACTTGATGCTTGAAAATTTAGAATTTTTAAATTACTAACTTACAAAATCCAATTTATGATTGATTCCACCAGTTTTCGCTTCGCTACGGCTCACAATTTACAATTCATAATTCACAATTAATTAATATGCTTTCGAAATAATTACTTGAACTTTACTTTCTTTTCCTGTATAAAAACATTTTCCAGATTCTTTAGTTTTTTCAAATAATTCACATCTGATAGTAGCTTTTGTTTCGTCTTTGATTTTATCTTCCATTTCGCTATTTCCAGCCCAAAATGCTCTTGCGTATCCACCCTTTTTAACAACTTCTTTCAATTCATCATAAGATTCAATATCAAAAGTATTTTCTTTTCTAAATTTTCTCTGTTTATCAAGCATATCAAATTGAATTGTATCAAGTAAATTTGTAATATCTTCTAAAAATTCTTCTACTGATGGAAATGCTTTCTTGCCTGTATCTCTTCTAACAGTTACAACACCATTACGATCAACATCTTTTGGACCAATTTCTACTCTAACTGGTACACCTTTCATTTCCCATTCATTAAATTTATATCCGGGTGTAACCGATTCTCTATTGTCTAATTTAAATCTAATCTTTTTTTCTTTTAAAGTCGTTTCTATCTTTTTAGATAAATTCAAAACCTTATTTTTATCATCATCATTTCTGTAAATTGGAATAATAACAACCTGTTGTGGCGCAATTTTTGGAGGCAATATCAAACCCTTATCATCACCATGAGTCATAATGATTGCACCAATTAGACGAGTAGAAACACCCCAACTTGTAGCATATACAAATTCTTGTTTATTATTTTCATTTTGAAATTTTACATCAAATGCTTTTGCAAAATTTTGTCCTAAATAATGTGAAGTTCCAGATTGTAGTGCTTTTTTATCCCCCATTAAAGCCTCAATAGAGTATGTATCAACAGCACCTGGAAATTTTTCATTTTCAGTTTTTTTACCAATATAAACTGGCATTGCTAAATAATCTTCAGCCAAAATTTTATAAATATTTATCATCGTTTTTGCTTCAATCAGCGCTTCCTCAGCTGTTGCATGAGCAGTATGTCCCTCTTGCCACAAAAATTCAGTTGTACGAAGAAATAGACGAGTTCTCATTTCCCAGCGAATCACATTTGCCCACTGATTTATTAATATTGGTAAATCTCTGTGTGAATTAATCCATTTTTTATACATATACCAAATTATAGTTTCAGAAGTCGGTCTAAGTACATAAAAATTTTCTAATTTTTTTCCACCAGCATGTGTAACTACTGCAACCTCAGGAGCAAATCCTTCTACATGTTCAGCTTCTTTTTTAAGGAATTCTTCTGGAATTAACATTGGAAAATATGCATTTTCATGTCCAGTATCTTTAAACATATTGTCTAAATTTAATTTGATATTTTCCCACAATGCATAACCATATGGTCGAATAACCATACATCCTTTTACAGGAGAATAATCCGCTAATTCAGCCTTTTGCACTACCTCAGTATACCATTTTGAATAATCTTGCGACTGTGATGTAATTCCTTTACTCATCTATACTGCCTAAATTTTTATATCCTAACTGTGAAAATGGATTAACCATAATTGTTGCAACATTTTTTTGATTTGCATCAATTCTCTTCAAATATCTCAAATACATCGATACTACAATTGACCTTTCCTGTGATAATTCTGAATAATCTCCATATAGAATTTTTTTAATTAATTCATCAATTGGACCGGAAACTTCAGATTTATATTCATCCATTATTTTTTCACACATATTTTTATCTTTTTTTATAAATGCATTTTTTAACAATTCAAAATGTTTTAATACTTTCTGTTCCATTCTATTAACATCTTCTTCTAATTCACCAAATTTCATTGTTTTTTTATAAATTAGTGCAACATCAGAAATATTTTTACAATTATCACCAATTCTCTCTAAATGATTTACAACCGTTGCAATTCCAAGAGAAAAAGAAAGGTCATTTCTATATTTTTGTGTAAGCATTAAATGCATTTCAATATTTTCTCTTACAGTAACATGTAAAAAATTTACCTGTTTATCCTTTTCACGAAGAGCAAATATTTTTTTTTCTGAATATTCTTTTCTTAAAATATGATATGCATCTGTAAACATTTCTTGATCAAAACGAATCATTTCAATCAATAAATCCCATGATTTATCTAATAAACCTTTCTGACCAAATTTCTCACCAACCTTTCCCCAAAAACTGCTTTTTGTGTTAAACATATTAAAACCTCTCTATAATAAAAATTACTAATATTGGAATTATGAAAAATATTGTAGATACAAATATTATTGAAACCCAACGATGACGATATACAATTTCTGATACCTTCTCTGCAAGATATAATGGGATATTTCTTAAAAACTTTATTCCAAAAATTATTGTTCCACCAAATATATTAAATAGTAAATGTGCAAAAGCAACAGTAACAGCAGAAATTTCGCCGGTTACCAATGATGCCAATATTGTTGTCATTGTTGTGCCTATATTTGCACCAATAGTATATGGATAAATTTGTGTAATATTCAACATTCCTGCACCTACAAGCGGTACAACCAACGATGTAGTCACTGAACTACTTTGAACCAATACTGTTAATAAAATACCAAATAAAAAAGCCCTTAATGCTGTTTTAAAAATTATTTTATCAAAAAAAGATTCAGCTTTATCAATTATTACACTTTTCAATACAGTTACAATATACTTTAATGAAACAAATAATAATATAAACCCTAAAATGAGAATTATTACCGGTTGGCTTTGTGATATTTCGATAACAAAATGTGCTGCTGGTTTTACAATCATTTTTAATGGACTTTTGAAAGCTAATCCTTGTGTTCCCAATAACAAACTTGAAAGTAAAGTAGCAGATTTTCCGAGTAAATTAAACGAAACTTGAAGCGGAAATAATATCATCACAGCAAGAATATTAAAATAATCATGAACCGTAGCCGCACCAAATGCTCTTTTAAATTCTTCCCGTCTTCCAATTGATCCAATTGATACTATCACATTAGTTACAGAAGTTCCAATATTAGCTCCCATAATAATAGGAATAGCTCCAGTCATAGTTAATGCTCCACCACCAACCATTCCAACCACAATAGATGTAACAGTAGAAGAACTCTGCACCAAACTTGTTACCAAAATACCAATAAATAATCCCTCTATCGGTGAAGAAGTTGATTGAAGTAACTGTTCAGCAAGACCACTACCAAACAATTTAAATGCAGAACCAATTAACTCAATACTCAATAAAAACAAATACAGTAATCCTAACAATGATGATGTTTTTATTATTATATTTTTTATTTTTGTGTACATTTCATCCCTTTATTAAAATTAACATAAGTTAAAGTATAAAATTATAGTATTCAATAAAAATATTTGAGAAAATCATTTTTTATTTTTTTGTATTTTTTTCCACTGATCTCGTAAAGTTACAGCAAGATTAAAAATTTGTTTTTTGTCATTTGAATCTTTATCTAAAATAAAATATCCATTTCTTTCAAATTGTACAGCTTCACCATTATTAATATTTTTCAAATTTGGTTCTAATTTACAATTTTCCAATATTTTGAGCGAATCTGGATTTATAAATTCCAAATAACTTTTTTCTTTATCAGATAATGGATTTGAAATACTAAATAATCTATCATACATTCTAACTTCAGTATCAATTGCATCTTTTGCAGAAACCCAATGAATTGTGCTTTTGACCTTTCTACCATCTGGAGCATTTCCACCTTTAGTTTCAGGATCATAAGTACAATGAATTTCTGTGATTTCTCCGTTTTCATCTTTTGAAATACTTGTTGCTTTAATAAAATAGGCATATCTTAATCTGACTTCTCTACCAACAGTTAATCGCCAAAATTTCTTTGGAGCATCTTCCATAAAATCATCTTTTTCTATATAAAGTTCTTTTGAAAATGGAAGTTTTCGTTTCCCAGCCGATTCATCTTCAGGATTATTTATTGCTTCCAACTCCTCCGTCTGATTTTCTGGATAATTATCGATAACAACTTTTATTGGATTTAAAACAGCCATAAATCTAAGTGCTTTTTTATTTAAATCATCTCTTAAACAATGTTCTAAAAGTGCCATGTCAACAACACCCTCGTTTTTTGAAATTCCAATTCTACCAACAAAATCTCTAATAGCTTCTGGAGTATAACCTCTTCTTTTTAACCCAGAAATAGTTGGCATTCTTGGATCGTCCCAACCAGTAACATATTTATTTTCAACTAATTCTGCTAATTTTCTTTTGCTCATTATTGTATAATTCAAATTTAATCTTGAAAATTCAATTTGTTGCGGATGATACACATTTAATTCATCTAAAAACCAATCATAAAGCGGACGGTGATCCTCAAATTCCAAAGTACAAAGTGAATGAGTAATATTTTCAATAGAATCTTCCAAACCGTGAGCCCAATCATAAGTAGGATAAATACACCATTTATTCCCTGTATTATGATGTTCAGAATGAATAATTCTATACATTATTGGATCTCTCATATTCATATTTGAACTTGACATATCAATTTTTGCTCGTAATGTTTTTTCTCCTGTTGAAAATTCTCCATCTCGCATTTTTTTGAATAATTCTAAATTTTCATCTACACTTCTATCTCTATATGGACTATTTTCACCAGACATTTTTGGTGTTCCACGATATTTTCTGATTTCTTCACCATTTAAATCGCAAACATATGCACTGCCTTTTTTAATCAACTGAACTGCATAATCATACATTTTTTCAAAATAATTTGATGCAAAATAACATCTATCCGCCCAATCATAACCAAGCCATTTTACATTTTCTTTGATGGATTTTACAAACTCTTCCTCTTCTTTCATTGGATTTGTATCATCGAATCTTAAATTACACAATCCATTATATTTCTCTGCAGTAGAAAAACTTAAAATAATCGCCTTTGCATGTCCAATATGTAAATACCCATTTGGTTCTGGTGGAAATCTTGTATGAATTCTTTTATCATTTTTTCCTTCTAACAAATCTTTCTCAATGATTTGATGAATAAAATTTGTATTCTCTTTATTTTCTATCATTTTTTCCATCTAATTTCTCTCTTTTAACATATTATTTTATAAAATTTACAGCCACTGAAGTTAATATATTTTTCGTCTAATTTCAAGTATTGAAATAATTTCCCAATGAGATTACTTTTTAAAATTAATCTTTGATTATTTTAATTATTATTAAATTGTGGTGTTTTAAAAAATGATGAGTAATAAATGATCATAAAAATTGAAAAAGGCTTTAAACATATATTTCAAATGCTGTTTTTTATTAATATTAAATTAAAAGCCAACACACAAATAACACATTTGCAATTACTCACAGAGTGTTAATCTTTTTAAGGTGTTCGTGAATATTTCACTTTTCACACAAGCCAACGCTGACAGAAATACTGACAAAATTAAAAAAATAACAAAAACAAAAAAAGCCCAAAATATTTGGGCTTTTAAATTTCTTTTCGACTTAGCTTCTTAGTAAAAAAATCTTATATTTCGAGAATTTCTTTTTCCTTAGTTTTTATTGCTTCATCTATTCTTTTAATATATTTATCAGTAATTTCTTGAATTTCATCTAATCCATCGGCAACATTATCTTTGGAAATGTTCCCATCTGATTCGGATTTTTTAATTACAGTATTCACTTCTCGTCGATGATTACGAATAGATACTTTTGCTTCTTCTGCTAATTTATGAGCAAATTTCACCATTTCTTTTCTTCTTTCATCGGTCATTGCAGGTATAGGAATTCTTATTACTTGTCCATCATTATTAGGATTTAAACTCAAATCAGAAGCCATTATTGCTTTTTCAATAACTCCTAACATTTTTTTCTCCCATGGCTGAATAACAATTAATCTCGCTTCTGGCACAGATACTGAAGAAACCTGACTCAATGGTGTTTGAGTTCCATAATAATCGACCTTTATTCCATCTAAAAGTGTTACTGATGCCCTACCTGTTCTTAAAGTAGAAAATTCATGTCTCAAATATTCTAGTGTCCCATTCATTTCATTTTCGCATTTTGATTTTATTTCAGTAAACATTTATATCTCCCCTATTTTTGTTCCTTTATGTTCCCCAACTAATATTTTTTTTAAAGAACCAGAATTTTTAAAATTAAAAACATTTATTGGCATACTATTTTCTTTACAAAGTGTAATCGCACTTAAATCCATAACTTTCAAATTATCATTCAATACATCTAAATAACTTAAAGTATCATATTTTTTAGCATTCTCATTCTTTTCTGGATCACTGTCATACACACCATCAACTTTTGTTCCTTTTAGTAAAATGTCAGCATCTATTTCAATAGATCTTAATGCTGCCGCTGTATCAGTTGAAAAATATGGATGTCCCGTTCCGGCACAAAATATAACTACTCTTCCTTTATTTAAATGTCTTAAAGCTTTTTTTAACACAAACGGTTCAACAACTTTATTAATATCCAATGCGGACATAACTCGTGTTGGAATTCCATTAGCTTCAAATGAATTTTTTAGAGCAATAGAATTGATTACAGTCGCTAACATTCCCATATAATCGCCATCAGTTCTATCAATCTCATTTTCACTAGAAATATTTTCAGCACCTCTGTATATATTTCCACCACCAATTACAATTGCAATTTCAACTCCAAGATCAAAAATAGATTTAATCTCTTTTGAAAAATATTTTAAAATATTACCATCAATTACCGATTTACTATCACCAGATAATACTTCACCACTTAATTTTAATAATATTCTATTATAATTCATTATAATTACTTATTCACTTAGTTGAAAACGAGCAAATTTTGCAATAGAAATATTTTCACCCAATTTTGAAATTGTTTCTTTTAAATATGTTTCAATATTTATATCACTATCTTTAATAAAAGCTTGTTCTAATAAAGAATTTTCTTTGTAAAATTTTTCCATTTTTCCAACAATAATTTTGTCTGCAATGTGTTCAGGTTTGCCTGATAAAATAATTTGTTCTTTATAGACTGCCTTTTCTCTATCAATTACTTTTGAATCAATATCTTCTCTTTTAATAGCTTTTGGATTCATAGCTGCAATTTGCATTGCAATATCTTTAAGAAAACTTTTGAATTCTTCTGTATTTGCTACAAAATCTGTCTCACAATTTACTTTAACTAAAACACCCAATTTACTTCCAGGATGAATATATGAATAAATAGCACCTTCTTTTGCTTCACGACCAGATTTTTTTTCTGCTTTAGCAATTCCTGTAGATCTTAAATGATCTATTGCTTTTTCAATATCACCATTACAAGTTTCTAATGCTTTTTTGCAATTCATCATCCCTGCGCCAGTTTTATCTCTCAATTCCTTTACTAATTTTGCACTAATAACCATTCTATACTCCTACCTATAAAACAGATTATTCATCTATTTTATAATATTCTTTTTACTTTTTTATATATTATTTACTTTCTTGCTTTTTTTCTTGTTTTTTCTCAAGCTCAGCTTTACCACCTTTTTTCTCTCTTAATATCGCCTCAGTAATTTGTTTTGTAATTAATTGAATTGTGCGATATGAATCATCATTAGCTGGTATTGGAATATCTATTAAACTTGGATCTGCATCTGTATCAACAATCCCTATAATAGGAATATCAAGTTTAATCGCTTCAGAAACTGCAATATTTTCATGGGTAGTATCTGCAATAAAAAGAATTTCTGGTAATCTTCGCATATTTGTTATTCCGCCAAGAACCAATTCTAACTTTTCTTTTTGTTTTAAAATTTGCAATACTTCTTTCTTAGTAAGATTTTCCCATTCATTTTCGTTTTGGCTTTCTTTTTGCAACTTTTGCATATATCGAATACGCTTTTTGATTGTAACAAAATTTGTTAAAGTACCGCCAAGCCATCTCTCTGAAATATAATGCATTCCACTATTTACAGCTTCATCTTTAATAATCTCTTTAGCTTGTTTTTTTGTACCAACAAAAAGAACTTCACCACCTTTTCTAACGATATCGCTAACAAGATCACTAGCTTTTTCAATTGCTTTTATTGTCTTTTTTAAATCAATAATATGAATTCCATTTTTTTCCATAACAACGAAATCTCTCATACGAGGATTCCATTTGCTTGTTAAATGTCCAAAATGAGCTCCAGAACTGACTAATTTTTCTATTGTAATGTCTGCCATTTAATTTTATCTCCAAATATATTTTATCTTTTAGAAAATTGAAAACCTCTTCTTGCACCACGCATTCCAGGTTTTTTTCTTTCAACTTTTCTGGAATCTCTTGTTAAAAATCCTTTCTCTTTTAGTAAAGCACGATTTTCAGGATTTCCTTCAGCCAATGCTCTACTTATTCCATGTCTTACTGCTCCAGCTTGACCAGTTAATCCTCCACCTCTAACATTTACATAAATATCATAATTATTTATTGCACCTGTTAATTCCATCGGTTGTAAAATAATCATTTTATATGTTTTTCTACCAAAATAATCATCAACCTTTCTATCATTTACTATAATTTCACCCTTTCCAGGAAGTAATCTTACTCTTGCTACAGATCTCTTTCTACGACCTACAAATATATCTACATTTTTATTCATCTAGTCATTACTCCTAATTTAATTCTAATTTCTTTGGGTTTTGAGCTTCATGTGGATGTTCAGAACCTGCATAAACTTTGAGTTTTTTTATAATTTTTCGCCCTAACTTTGTATGAGGAAGCATTCCTTTTACCGCATTAGTAATAATTCTTTCTGGATGTTTCTCTCTCATATTTTTAAGCATAGTTATTTTTGTACCACCTGGATACTCTGTATGTCTAAAATATGATTTCATTTGCTCTTTTTTCCCTGTAACACGAACCTTTTCTGCATTAATAATAACTACATAATCACCAGTATCCATATGTGGAGTAAATATTGGTTTGTGTTTTCCTCTCAATATTTGAGCAATATCACTTGCTAATCTTCCTAACACCTTGTTCTCGGCATCAACAATAAACCATTCATGATTTATATCACTTGGTTTCGCTGAATATGTTTTCAATTTCTATCCTCCGTTATTTCATTTAAGTTTTATCAATCTGAAAAAACAATTTCTTGTCTAATCAAATTGCAACTTGTTTTAGCTTTTCAAGTCATCTTTCCGGGACTTCCATTAAAGCTCATTAATATAGTAATATTTTTTTATGATTACAAATGTTTTTTTCTTTAAAAAATTGTTTTATATACAGTATTATCAATTTGTTCAATCAATGTTTACTAGTATTAAACCAAACTCAATACAATTGAATTCAATTTTGCTTTTGAATCATCTGATCTTGATAATAATACTAACGGAACTTTTGCCCCCATTATTATTCCACCAATCTCTGCCTTATCAATATAAAGCATATGTTTTAATAAGAAATTTGTAGTAGTAATATTTGGTCCAATAATAATATCAACATCACCTGCAATTCTTGATTCAATTCCTTTCTTTTTAGCAGCTAATGCAGAATAAATCACATCTAATGCAATTGGTCCCTCTGCTAAATATCCCCTTTTTGTAAATTCTTTTGCTAATTTATTCGCCTCAATCGTTTCAGGAATTTTATCGTTTAATTTTTCAATAATTGCAGAAAACGCAATCTTTATTGGTGGTTTAATTATTCTTTTTGCAAATTCAATAGCATTATCCGCTAACGCTTTTCTTTTATCAACATCTAAATGAATATTAATCGCACCATCTGTAAGAAATAAAATCTTATGATAACCTGGAGCATCACAAACTCCAACATGAGACAATAATTCACCTTTTCTCAATCCTGTATCTCTCTTTAAAACTGGACTTAAAAAACTTGCTGTAGCAATATCTCCCTTCATTAAAACATCGCCTTTTTCATCTCTAATATCCTTTATTGCATCTCTAATTGCCTCATCAGGAGTATTACTTTCAATTATTGTGAAATTTTCAAGGGATGTTTTATCGCATAATTCTTTAATATTATCTACTATTCCATATAATCTTGATTTTATATATCCCCTATCAGTTGCAACTTTTAATGCTTTATAAATTGGTTCCGAATTTGGAAAAACAACATTTATTGTTTTTGGTTCTGCTACATTTATTAAATTATAAATATCTGAATATCTCATAAAATTCCTTTTATTCTATAAGTAATTTTTAATTTCTATTTTATTATCAACAGTTCTAAATCCACCATCTGCCATTGCTTCTAATTCATTTTCACCCGGATAAAATATAACTCTATAATTTTTCAAATTATTCGATAACTGTTTTTGAATATTTTTGTCATGAGCTAATCCACCAGTAATTATTACGGATTTTACATCATAATCGCAAACAGACAACATCGCTCCAATCTCTTTTTGTATCTGATAAATCATTGCATCAAATATCAATTTCGCCTTTGCGTCGCCGTTTTCAATTCTTTTTTCTACTTCTCTGCCATCATTTGTCCCTAAATATCCCTTCAATCCGCTATTTTTAATAAATAACACTTCTAATTCTTTTTTTGTATATTTTCCGGAATATGCCAAATCCATAACTCCTCTAAGTGGTAAAGCTCCCGCCCTTTCTGGTGAAAAAGGTCCCATTCCTATTAATGCATCATTCACATCAATCATTTTTGAATTCTTTAAAGCACAAACGGAAATTCCTCCACCCAAATGAGCAACTACAAATTTATTCTTATTAATATCCCAATTTTCATCTTCGCATATTTTTCGAGTGGTTGCTTTAATATTTAATGCATGTGCTCTACTTTTTCTTACTATACTCGGCACACCAGATATCCTTGCAACATCTTGCAATTCATCTATTGTAACAGGATCAATAATATATGCTGGAACATCATATTTTTTACCAAAATAATCCGCGAGAATAGCACCTAAGTTACTTGCATGATTGCCATTTTTTGCTTCTCTTAAATCATTAATCAGTTTATCATTTATCTTATAAACTCCACCTTTAATTGGTTTTAACAATCCACCTCTACCAATTACTGCAACTAATCCTGAAAGATTAACATCTTTTAAAAAATTCTCTATAGAATTCTTACGATAAGGAAATTCTATGGCTACATTCTTTTTTGAAATCTCGGAAGCAGGAACATCAACTTTAAATTCCTGTATCTTTTCAGTTCTACTAAACACACCAATTTTTGTTGTAGTTGATCCTGGATTTATTGTTAAAATTATTTCCATAACTCTCCAATATTTATTATTACATCATCATTTTAGCAATGTGTAAATTTACAATATATTTATTAATTAATCAAATATTTTTTTATAATTAATTAGAATTCTCGAAATTCCTAAAAATAAAATTTAACTAATTTTCCAATTAGCAATATGTAAATAATTTTGTATATTCATTTAATATAAAAAGGAGAAATAAAGTGAAAAAACTTATTCCAATAATCTTAGCTTTGTTATTTGTCACTCTAACAGGTTGTTTTTTCAATGACGATGATGATGGTAGTATTCCTGTTGCAGAATCAGTTCTAACAGGAAATATATGGTATTTTAACGAAAGCAAATTAAC
>JAOZRH010000047.1 GCA_029931905.1 Fidelibacterota bacterium | reverse complement strand
TCTATTCAAAAATTGTATGATTATGGTGTTAAAAATATAATTGATATTTTTAATATTTCATTCAATGACATCATGTCTTTAGAAGGTTTCAAAGATAAATCTGCAGAAAATTTATTCAATGAAATTAATAAAATCAAAAATTCAAAAATTGAAGATTGGAGAATTCTGTCCAGTTTAAATTTAAAAGGTATTGGAACATCATTAAGTAAAAAATTATTAAATAAATTTACTCTAGATGAGATTAGATCTATGTCATCTAAAGAGTTAGAAAATATAAACGATATGGGTCCTGAACGAGCTAAAATATTAGAGGAAGGACTTTATGAAAATGAAGAAATATTAGATGGGTTAATAGAAATATTTCCAGATATAATTGATAGTAAAGATAAACAAATTAAAGGAACAATTTGTTTTACTGGAAAA
The DNA here is from genome assembly GCA_029931905.1 of Fidelibacterota bacterium. GTDB lineage: Bacteria > Fidelibacterota > Fidelibacteria > Fidelibacterales > Fidelibacteraceae > TCS52. Next base: position 11,985 of record JAOZRH010000047.1, on the reverse strand, counting down.
GGCAATAAAAAAAGAGAATACTATAAAAAAATAGCTGAACAAAATGGTTACAGAAGTGTCAATAGTGTTGGAAAAGATTTAACATATTTAGTAACCAATGATTTAAATTCTAATAGTGGTAAGATGAAAAAAGCTAGAAAATATGGTGTTCAAATAATAACCTATAAAGATTTTGAATAGAAAGGAGAATTTCATTTTGGAAATCAAAACTGTTTTTGTTAACGGCACACTTCTATTAGGTAAATTCGAAAAAAAACAAGGTCAATATTTTCTCTATGATCCACTTGTTATTATACCAATTAGTGAAGATAGTGTTAACATTACACCATTTGGAGCTGGATTTGTGAAATCACCATTATTGTTACCACAAGAAATTATAATCGCTAATGCTAGTGATTATGGTAAAAAACAATTTGAACAAGCATGGTCAAATATTAAAAAACAGGTTCAAAAAAATATTGAGAAAAAAATGAATTAATATGGCTAAACAAAAAAAATTAACTCGAAAGGAGAAAATTAAATTAATCAAACAGGGTATCTGTTGGAAATGTGGATCAAAAAAAATCAAAAAAGATAAAAGAAAAATAACATGTCCACAATGTAATTTGGAGATAATTACTTAATGGTTTGGTTTAACAAAAAAGAAGAAGAAAAAGAAATAGACGATTTTTCTAACAAAAAAGTCAACTACATCAAAAAATATTATTCAAATCTTAAAATCGAAACTATTAACAAAAAAACATATGGTTGGGAAAACCCAATTGATGAACATAAAAATTATAAAAAACCTTGGATTAATTTTTATCAATGGTATTTTAATAGACCACAAAGTAAACATTATATTATGAAATTCAACAAAGGGGAAAGAATGATTCGAAGAGAAGATATTGTTTCTTTTCAAATTCTCGTTGAAGAAAAAATAATCGAAACAGATTGTGATCCACCAGATATTGAATAACATATTTTAGAGCCCTTCGGGGCTCTTTTATTTTTTTAAAGTCTCAATATAGGAGAAAATTATGTCTTTTATAAATTATGAAATTGGAATCGAATCTACAGAAACTAAGAAATTTATCAACGATATATCATTTTGTTGTTTTTTTAGAACTCCCATTTTTAAACAAGCTTCTTATTGTGTTCTTAAAATAAATATCCCAGTAATATTAATTCAACAAATTCAAAATGATATCAATAACAACAAACATCCAAAATTTAATTTAAGTATATATATGGTTAAAAGGGATGAAGAATATAAAAGAATTAAACAATTGTATTATAAAAACTTTTGTGTTGTTAATTTAAAAGTTGAAGAGACGTTATTATTAGAAAAGAAAAATGTTTCTTGTAGGTTACTACTAGTTAATCCAATTCTTTATTATATGGCTAATACTAATACCTATAATAAAATATTGAATAATAAAACTGCGTACCAATCAATTCAAGAATATGAAAAATTTATTAAAAATACATATGGAAACACATTTTTTATTAATCACATTATTGATAAACGAAATATTAATAATTTTATTTATGAACAAATATTAATTAAAATTCAAAATGACTTAAATGTACCAACTCAAATCATAAATACTTATAAACCATTTCATAGTTATAATTATTACTTCTTTGATGATTTTAATTTATCTGAAGAATGTAATAAAGATATAAGTTGTACTTATTTGAATTTAAGTAACAGACAGATTTTACAACAATTTGATATTTCTAAGAACGGCGAAATTATTCAAGGTTTAAGAAGATTTGAAGAAATCAAATTTTGTGATCAAGATTATACTTTTAATAAAGAATCACAAAGTATCAATTTCAACGAATATAGAATGATTTATAAAAACAAAAAATCAATACAATCAAAAGTTCCAAAACAAGATACACAAAAAATAGATGAAAATCAATTAGATATTTCTGAAGAACCTAGAAAAATTAAAACTACAAAATCATCTAGTTTATACACTGCTAAAGATAAAAAAACAATACCTCAATCTTCTCAATTTACAACATTATATTCACCTGATAATCCTAAAAATAGTATGATAAGATTTAATGAAGCTAAAAAATTTTTAAATGAAATCTTTGAAAATATAATAGTTTATGAATGTAATGGTTGTATGCCTGATTGGTTACAATTTGGTAAATTATATAATTTGGAAATTGATGATGTTAATAGCTATTTATACACACCATTAAATATTATTAATATTTTCCAAAGAAAAACTAAAAAAGAAATATATCAATCACATTTAATCAAATTTAGCATGTTAAAATATAAGGTTTAATATTTAATTGTTTCATAAAGAAATAATTCAAGTCAATAACGGTTTATAAATTTATTTTTTGTTTGAAAGGTAAAATTATGAATGATTTATTTTTGATTTTAATATTCATTAATATAATTTGGTGCTTTGTAAATACTTATAATATCATACATATTCACAAACAACAAAAATTTCTTGAGAGATACATTTTTCAAGAAACCAAAAGAAAATTTCCAAAAATAGGAGGCACACATGACAGGAGAAGAAAATTATAAGTTCATCTATTTCAATCGACCTACTAAAAATAATACGGATCATAACGGTGTAATTTGTGTAGCATATAAAATCACACACACCCAAAATGATCCAATACTTGATTATAGTATTTGTTTTTGCAGTCCGAAAGATCGTTTTAGCAAAAAAATTGCAAGAAAGATTCTTCTTGGTCGAATGAGAATACACAAATTTAGAAGTTTAGCTTGTCCACCTATAACATCTGGCTACTCTGAACCAAAATATATAGATTGTTTAGAATTAATCAAAAGAGACATCATAACTCAAAAAGAGATGGGAAAAAATTTCCCATCTTGGTTTAAAGAGATTAATGAATATAAAAAAGAACAATAGTGACTTTTGAGGGGTTCATTTTTGAGCCTCTCATTTCTTTTTTAAGGTTAATTTTTTAATTCTCATTTTTTATAAAGAAATATTTGGCTCAAGGGGGTGTAAAATGTGATCAAATATTATTTAAAATATCAAGTAAAATACAAAACAATCTTTGCCGTTCTTCAAAAATTAAAAAAAAGAAAAATTAATTTTTTTATTGATCTCCAAAATATAGCCAGAGGATTATACAACAAAGATGTAATTCTTATGGAACTAGGTAGATATGCCACTAATGGTGCTTTCAGTAATGTTTTTTTAGATGAATTAAAAACATTTTTAAATAATCTTTATCTTACCTTCAAACAATATGATCCATATTTTATTATTTTCTACGATGATGGTTACTGTGAACAAAATAAGAACTTACAAAGTAATTATAAACAAGGTAGAAATTTAAATTTCATAGTTCAAGATGAAGAATTAGAATTATTTAGAAGAATCAAAAAATATTATTTTAATGAAATAAAGCTAAAATTCCAAAAAGAGAATATTAGTAAAATATTTTATTTAAAAAGATATGAAGCTGACTTCATTCCTCACTACTGTATAAAAAATAATTTGTTTGATAGTAATGAAAATGATATCTTAAATGTTATATTATCAGTAGATAAAGATTTATTACAAACTTTACAGTTCACAAACACAATTCAATGTGCAACTACTTTTCACGGAAGTCAAACTGGAAAGAAACAAATAAGATTTGGTGTTTATGATAATTATAATTGTATAAATTATATTTATCACAGGTTTAAACCAGGAATTTTAACGGCAAAATTTATTCCTCTTATTTTATCTTTAACAGGAGATAAAGCTGATGAAATACCTGGTATTAAAGGCATAGGTCCTGCAAAAGCCATTAAAATTATTCAAGATAATTCTTTACCTTTTAAATTATCAAAATATGATTTATCAACTTATCCACAAATAATACAAGATAACTTTGAACTTATACAACAAAACTATAAAATTATATCTTTTGATGAACAAATAGAGAGAATACCACAAAATGCGATTTCTTAAAGATTTTATCAGAAAAAAATTAATTGAATGGTTGGATTTACCAGAAAAGGTTGTTTTTGATAATTGTCATGGTGAAATAAGAAAAATAGATTATAAGCAAAATTGTTTCATAATAGTATATTGTGATCATTATTACCCTCACTTTCATATTAAGCGTTTAAAAAAATTTTTTGATCATGTAATATACCTTCCATCAGACACTAAACTACAAGAAATTACGAATTTACAAAATTTAAAAGATATTAGAAAAGAATTTATTCAAAAAATTGACAAGTGGATAATAGAGTGTGCATGATGTTTGAAAAACTTAAAGAATACATTAGGAGATTTCTGATTCGATGTTCAGAGATTAGATACGACCCAGTAGTTGATAAGTTTGAATTCACCAAAATTGGAGATAAAAAAATTCTCCTCATAACAACATCTCTTTGGTATCCTGAATTCTCAATACCATCTGTAGAAAAAATATACAAAAATGTTTTGTATATTCCTCAAGATACTGTTTTAGAAACATATTCTGTTTCAGAATTAGGTGCTGTTAAAAAATCAATTAATGATCAAATAAATGAGTTAATAATTCAAAAATATTAACAACGGAGGCGAAACGTGAAACACGAAGATTACAACTCTTTTATCCGAAGAGTTTTTCGAGAATTAATAGACGACGGCTACAAAAAACTTCAAATTTGTAATGCAACATTAGGTAGCCAGCGTGTAGCTCAATTTAATCATTTCATGAATGATAATGATATGGGTGTAAAACCTCATTCAAGAATCTTAAATTCATTAGATTATGAACTACATCTAGTACCAATACCAAAAAATAATCAAGAAAAATTAAATGTTATAAATGAATTATCTGATCAATTTATTCAAGATTTAAAATTTTTATTGGTTGAGTATCTTGAAGATGATGTAAAAATGGCTCAAGCTAAAAGTAAAAGTCGATCTAAAAAATTTAGTGAAGCTATCGATAAATTAACTGAACAGATATTTTAGAAAGGTGGGCTCAAAAGCCCACCTTCTATTTTTGGAGTTTAATTATGGCTCAAAATTGGAATGATGTATTAGAATATATAAAAGTTAATTTAGGAGCAGAAATTAATTTAATCGAATTGAGTGATGATAAAATTATTAAATATCTCAGAAATCAGGTTCTTTCTTATTTTTCTCAATATTCATCGAAAAAAAATTATTTAATGATTAACAGATATGTAAATTTAATACAACATAAAACTGGACAACCACAATACCAATATAAATTACCGATTCGAGAAGATGAATACATTATTGACATCCTCGATGTTTATATCATGTCTAGCGAAACTGTGCTTAACACTTTCTCCTATGATTATTACGGTGCGATAGATTCTGTAATGGCTAATAGTTATATCGATGCTATCGACAGTATTCAACCTCGTAATACATGGGAATTTGTACCACCAGATGTTTTGATATTCGATTTAGAGATTGAATCGGCTATAGTGGTCTACGCAACAGAACACGATGTACTCGAAACTATTCGACCAGATTTTTATCATATTATGTTTAAACCGTTATGTTTAGCGAATGTTAAACTTTGGCTATCATCCATGAGATCGAAATACGAAGGTCTTCAAACACCGTTTGGAGCTATTAATCTTAATTGGCAAGAACTTAAACAAGATGGACTTCAAGAGAAAGAAAAGGTGGAACAGATGTTAGCAGCTATTCCACCAGACAAACTAATAGAGATAAGTGTGTGACAAAAGAGGAAGTTATGATCAATAATGAAACCAATCAAGAAATAGGCGATTTGTACAAAGAAGTAAGTGTCTTCGAACCATCATCTAAATCAAAAAATTCAATCAATCAACATATTTTAGATTGTATTGAAAACGAAAAAATAATTCGGAAAAAAATTTTGATATTAATAGTTTGTGTTGATCGATTTCTTTCAATTTCGGAAATTTCCGAAATTTGTAACTCTTCTACAAACGGGGTTTCAGAAACATTTAGTAAATTTTTGAATTCAAAAATTGGGAAACACATTGAGAAGAAAAAAAATGGCCAACAATTGTTCTATCGTTGGATTGGTCCAAAAGAGGATATTGATAAGTTGTATGATATCTTTTTAGATCGTAAAAAAAGAAAAAAGAAAAACAAAAAAATCATTCAGCAGACTAACGGTATCATCAACGAACTAGATAATCAAATTCAAAGTTTGAAAGTATTTGGTTTTGATATTGATGTTAAAATTTCTTTCAAAGGAGTTGTTTTGTATCAGAATTCATGACATATGAGGAAATTATCCTTTCAAGTGGGATCGAATTTAGACATTTTGCTGAGATTTTTGGTGCCAAAAAATATAACAGTACACAAATCATTTTCATTCATAAAAGTGAAAAAAGATTTTCGGTTTGTTTTATAAAACAAGAGAAAAAGCTTAAGTTACTTTTATGGGACAAAAATCAAAGTGGAAGTTTACGAGTTCATGAAATCAATTATTTCGAAGATTTCATGTCAGAGTATATTTCAAAAGAAGATCTTAAGAGATTTATTCAAAAAAAGAAAATCGAAAACATATGAAAGAAACGTATGAATCAATATTTTTAAAATACAAATTACATTTTGATTTTTTAAATAATATTAATGGTATTCAAATTATTTTTTCAATCAATCCTCCAATGTTTTGTTATGTTAATAATGAGGGAATTATTGAACCACAATGTTATCTTAAATGTTTTGATGGTGAAGAAATAAGAACAGAAAATATTGATAATTATTTAGAACCATTCGAAGAATCATTCAATCAGTTATTAGAAAGAATCATAACTTTTAAAGAATTTAATCTTTTATGCCAAAAAGAAAAAATCAAAAAAATCTAAGGAGAAGATAATGAGTCAACAAGGTGGCGGTCTAGAAAATATTTGTAACTATAGTTTCCCTGGGAATCATTTAGTTCAATTTAGTTTGGTTAAACAAGACGTTGAACAAAGTTATAAGAAAAAATATTTCTTTTTTATCACATGTGCTCCAGGAGAACAAGGACAAAATGGAAGAACTTTTAACTTTCAAAATAGAATCACAATGAAGGTTGAAATTGATAAAGCATTGGGATTATCACATGCAATTAGGGGGTATGCTAACGGCAGAGATCAATTAATTGGTCAATATGGATTGTATGTTGATGGTTCAAAATCCTCTTTCAATCAGGGAGGAGGATCGAAAATGGTTTTTATTAATAAAGGTCAAGACAATAAAGGAAATGTTGTAATTTCCTTAACTTTTAAACAAGGACAAGCACAAGGTTTTGGTTACGGTATGAATATTCCAAATGCAGTAGCGATGGCAGATGTTATCGAAATGATGTGCAAAAAAGGTCTAGAATTAGAATTTAGTAGAAAAGATTTTAATATTCAAAGAAGTACCGTTGGTGTTAATCAAAATGCAAATCAAAATAACTTCAATAACGCACCACAACCTGCAGAATTTAATAGTGGACAAGGTCCACAAAATACCCCTCAAAATGTTGCAAATAATTTCTCAAACACATTAAACAGTATGACACCAAACGCAACAGAAGATGATGTTCCATTTTAAACTCACGAAGCTCTCTCAATGACAAGAAAACAACTCCCCATGTCTCTAACCTCCACAATTGAGGGAGCTTCATTTTTCTAAGGAGAAAAAATTATGCATACAGAAGACATTATTTTAGATAGTACAGATTTAATTGAAAATTTCGATGGAGTTTTAGAAGAGGTAGTTAAAACCATTTTACCTGAAAGTATCAAAAGTTATTTAAGTTCAAAAAGTAAAAGAGAATTAATGAAAGAAAAATATGGTGATGATTCTTTTCTAATTCCTAGTAAGCTAAAATTCCCTGTTGTTGATCCTAAAACAGGTAAACCACATTGTGGATTAATTTATGCTGCTCGAATTAGAGCAAGACAATTTCAGGGAAGAAAACCTGGATATAGAGAGATTGCAAATAAAGCAGAAGAATTATATAGAAAACATAATTGTGAAAACAAAATACATGTTCAATTAAAAGAAAGTAACAGTGTTGTTGAATTGGGTGAATTATTAGAAGCTATTGTTCCAAACGATGATATTTAAGATGGAATGTAAATATCTAATTTTTCCATTAATTTTCAGCATCTTTCTAATTCCATTTATCTTATGTTGGATTGACAAAAAATTCAAAACATCATTTTCTTGTAAATATTTTGGTTGGCATTCTCCATCAGATACTGTCACATTTGATGGATGTAGTTTTATAACAAGATGTAAAAAATGTAATCGAAAGATATTACAAGATAGTCAAGGGAATTGGTTTAGTATTGAATAACTACTTTAACGGCGAGATTTGATAATTCGTTTACAATCTCGCCGTTAAATACAAACAAAAGGAGAAGTATTATGAAACCGATTGGGGTAATTGTTGCCAGGTTTCAGGTACCTGAATTACATGAAGGTCACAAAGATTTGATTGAGTATGTTTTGGAAAATCATGATCGGGTTATCATTTTCTTAGGATTATCACCTTGTAAATGTACAAATAATAATCCTCTTGATTTTGAAACTCGAAAACAAATGATTCAATCATTGTATCCAAAAATTAATGTTTTATACATCAAAGATACAATGTCAGATCATGTTTGGAGTGAAAAATTGGATGAGATGATTTCAGATATGTTAGCTCCAAATCAAACTGCTGTTCTTTATGGAAGTCGTGACAGTTTCATCAAACACTATTTTGGTCGATTTCAAACTCAGGTATTAAAACAAAAAGTATTTATATCTGGAAGTGAAATTCGAAATAAAATAGCATCTAAAGTTAAAGAATCATCTGATTTTAGAATGGGTGTAATTTGGGCAATGAATAATCAATGGCCCAAAGCAATACCTACAGTGGATATTGCTATATTTAATGAAGATTATAGTGAATTATTACTAGGTCGAAAAAGAGATGAATCTAAATTCAGATTTATTGGAGGTTTTGTTTCACCTGGTTGCACATGGGAAGAAACAGCTATTAGAGAAGTTAAAGAAGAAACATCATTAGATGTTTATAATTTAAAATATATTGGTAGTTTCTTTATTGATGATTGGAGATATAAAAGTGAATTAGATAAAATAACAACTACGTTCTTTTGTACAAACAATATTGAAGGTCGTCCTAATCCAGGAGATGATATATATGAATTAAAATGGTTTAATTTTAACGAATTAGATAAAGATATGATAGTTGATAATCACAAAATATTACTAGAAAGAATCAAAGAATGGAAGAAAAAATAATTCATATAATCAACGGTGGTGATGGAACATTTCTTCATCATGTTCATAAATTAGTTGAAAATGATTCATTTGATGATATTCTTTTCGGTGTCAATAGAGGTCATGTTGGTTTCCTTTGTAATGAAACTGATGAATTACAAGATCAAATAAGTCAATATATTGAAAATCGATGGATGATACAAATTGAAGGTCATAAGTGCTTAAATGAAATTGTATTTTCATCTAAAAACAAAGGAAAGTTATTTGAAATTGAAATTATCATATCAAATGAATCTCTTATATTTCAAGGGGATGGTTTGATAATTTCAACAGCTACTGGTTCGACAGCCTATAATCTTTCTGCTGGTGGTCCAATTATTGAACCAACACTCAAATGTATAATACTCACACCAATTTGTCCTTTCACACTTAGTGCTAGACCGATTGTTGTGAGTCAAAATATAATTGTTAAACCATTAATGGATTATATGATTCATATTGATGGTTTTGAAACTGATTTGAAAAAATCAAAATTTGAAATTAATCTTGTTGAAAAACCTTTGAAAATTATAAAGTTTAATAATTTTATCAAAGCAATTCAAAAAAAACTTAATTGGAATCAAAAAATCAAATAAGGAGTTTATCGATGTCCTTAAATCTTGCAAAAACAACAGACAGTTATAAATGTAGTCATTATCTTCAGTTTCCACCTAACACTAAGAAACTTTTCTATTATTTAGAAAGTAGATCAAAAAATGAAAGAATAGTCGTGCTTTATCGACCTATTCTACATCGTTTTCTTAAAGTACCTACAAAAGATGAGGTGTATGAAGCTAAAAGTTTTTGGGACAGTCATGGTTTCAAAGATATATTTAATCTTGATGGTTGGTTAAAAATATCAAAATTAGGATATTTACCAATTCGGATTAAAGCTGTTGATGAAGGTACCATTCTACCAACTCAAAATGTTTTCATGACTGTTGAAAACACTATTGATGAATTCTTCTGGTTACCTGGATGGATAGAGACACTTTTATTACAGTGCTGGTATCCTATCACAGTTTGTACTAGAAGTTTTGAGATTCGTCAAATCATAAAAAGATATCTTGAATTAACAGGTGATGTTAGTTCATTAGATTTCAAATTACATGATTTTGGTTTTCGAGGTGTGAGTAGCTATGAAAGTGCAAAAATTGGTGGATTAGCACATCTTGTCAATTTTTGTGGGACAGATACAACTGCTGCAATTGATGGAATTAAAGAATACTACGATGATGATTATTCTTACATGCCTGGTTTTAGTATTCCTGCAGCTGAACATTCAACGATAACTAGTTGGGGAAAACAAAACGAAGAAAAAGCATATGAAAATATGCTTAATCAATTTGCAAAACCAGGTAAAATTGTAGCTGTTGTTAGTGACAGTTATGATTTAGATCATGCTGTCGACTACATCTGGGGGCAAAAATTAAGAAACAAAATAGTTGATAGTGGTACTATTATTGTTATTAGACCAGATAGTGGTGAACCGAAAGAAGTGGTTGTTCGAACTCTTTTAAAACTATCGGAAAAATTTGGTTTTTCTGTTAATTCTAAAGGATACAAAGTATTAAACCATGTTCGAGTAATTCAAGGAGATGGAATTAGTTCACCAAATTCTGTTGATGAAATATTAACTAATGTTATTAAAAACAATTTCAGTGCTGACAATATTTCATTTGGTATGGGGGGTGGACTACTCCAACAAGTAAATCGAGACACTTATAAATTTGCTATGAAATGTAGTGCTCGTTATGATGGTAAAAAATGGTGTGATGTCTATAAAGAACCAAAAGACGATCCAAGCAAAAATAGTAAAAGAGGTGTTTTAAAACTTATTAAAAATCACGGAAGATTTGAAACCATTAAAAACAATTCAAATAATAACAACAAAAATATGTTGGTACCAGTTTTTGAAAATGGTACTTTAATAACGGAATCTTTTGCACATATAAGAGAATTTGTAAGATTCCAAGAACAAAAATTGTAACCTTTTAAGAACGGCGAGATCTAATATTTCTCGCCGTTCCTTAATATTTTCGAGGTCAAAATGTCAAAATCAAGACTGCATAATTTAGAATTAGTTCATCTAAATATTTGGTTAAATCTAATGCAAAATGAAGGTTATCGAATGTGTAAAAGATGGACTAATACTAGTAGTGGTTATTTAAATTTTAAAAGAGATTCTTTTAAACAGTTTTTAAACCATGTTGAACAATTTGGTATTTATAAAACTTTTGTTGGTTTACAAAATTTAAATGGAGAATTTTCTCCAGATAATTGTTATTGGACTACGAAACAAATTGATTTTTCGAAACATCCATATAAACCTGATAATAAAACTACGATGTTAAAAACAAAAGATAAAAATATTAAAAATAAACCAACAAATACTAAAGTAGTTAGTTTAATTGATTTTAAAAAGAAAAAACAAGAGTGAACGGGAGATTTTTTCTCCCGTTTTTTTATTTCAAATTTTGATAAAGAAATAGAAGAAATAATTAAAAAGAGCTATTATTTTTTCAAATAATTTAAGAGGAGGAAAAATGCAAACACCAAAAATTTATAAAGCAAGGGATCTAGAAAACTGGGATACCCATTGTCAAAAACTAAATGGTCCCTGGTTACCAGCCCGACCACTTTCATTATCAACATTATCATTGTTTTGGAGATTTAAATTAGCATATAAAGTTTTTGTCGGTCAATTCGATGCTTTAGATTGGGA
>JAOZRH010000046.1:9918-12554 GCA_029931905.1 Fidelibacterota bacterium | reverse complement strand
GGAAGATTAACATGAACATTCATTTCGAAATCGTAGGGTCGTGTATTTTAGTATTAATCACAATTCAGATAATATATTTCATTAATATCAAAATAATCAAAAATATAATCAAAAAAGAAGGAGATGAATTAGAAAAAACACTTGAAACCAACAAACAATTAATGATCATTTGTTGTTGGATTACAATTCTAATTTTCACTCTAATCTCGATTTGGAATCCATTCAAACATTAACAACTTAATATTTTCAGGAGAACAATATGTTGAAAGAATATATTGAAAAACATGGAATAGAAAATTGTCTTTTTTTAGTACCTATGAGACCTCTAAAAAGTATTTTCTTCATGACATATACTTCCAGTACTGATGATCCGGTGCTCGTTCCAGCAAAAATCAACGAAGACATATATCAACTAGAAAACAATTACAAGATTACACTGGAAAGTATATATGATGAATTCGGTCGTAGACACTATTACATAAGTGATTTAGAACACCTCATAAAAGACAATATAGCATCATTGTTTGTACAGAAAAAATTTGAGACTTAATTTGAGCGGGAGAGGTTTCCTCCCGCTTTTTTTATTTCAAAAAATTATATAATAAAAACAATTACTTATATTTCTCGAATTTTTTAAATTTGTTAACAATTACAGTTATTTAGAATAAAAATTTATATAATAAAATCAATCATTTAATCAGAAGTCGAATTTTTTAAATTTGTTAATAATATTAAATACTTAAAACAGATTTTTTATTAATAAAATTAAATACTTACTTCAAAATGGAAATCCTGGCCCGCAGTGTATTTTTTGTTAATAATTCCAAATACTTATATCTTTTTTTTAAAAAATTAAATTTTTCCTTGCCAATCCCACAAAAAGTTTTTATATTATTTACAGGATAACAGGCCCAAAAAAATATATATTTGGGGTCATCACTACACGTACATACCACGGATGGGATGTACAAAAAGTAGTTTGCACTTAACTAATATGGTGTTGCCCTTTTAGTTAACCTGTTATTAGGGTTTTGCAGATTTGTTAGGTTCTTGTCTCTTTTCAACACAAGGATACAATATAAATCCATCGTCAGTATTCCAGTTTGAAAAGCAAATGGCGACTAACAAATAGGTTCCGTTTGAGTGTTTATCAATAGCACTCCACTATTATTTGGACCTGACTAAATGACGTTTTCCTATAAACGTAACAGCCTAACATCGGACGTTAGGTGGTCCTGAGGGGAGCGATTGGATGTCAATCTCGGTGGTCATCCGATAAGTAAGCAAGATAGTCCATAGCTGAAACACATGCTCCCTCCCAGAACTACACCATCCTTTTGTCGCCACAATGGCATTGGGGTGGAGATCTAGGGCAATTATCCTCAGGACATGAAAATTTAATAGTAGGTTGCATCCAAAAGCAAAAATGCTGGGTGTAATCGAGGTTAAACTTCATCTTTGACACATCATTGAGTGAGATATACGTAGAGATGTTACTTACGGTTAAATTTTAATTATTTTTTACAAAATAATCGTGGACTAATATCTCAAAATATATCAACACTTCTCACCGTCATCTTTTCCTGTTGGCTACTAGGACCGCACGTGAGTTAGACTTTTTCTATAATACCACAGGTATTATAGGAATATAACTGGATCTACAGAGGGGAACCTTGTTAATTTGCTTTGAAACAAAGAGACTAAGCAAGGGTTGTTTATATTTGAGTATTCGTGTAATTGGGGCAGATCCATTACAATCAATATATTATATTGTAGAATATTTGGATATATTCAACGGACGGTAAAGCTCGGCCTGGGCGTCCAAAATTGAACCTCTATTGTGGCTAAACTCTATTATAATATTTTCAAATTCATTCATTCACAGGAGTCGACAAGGAAGTTAACTCCTGTTTGATTTTTATTTTCTTTTTTTGAGCGTTGCGGCGTGCGGCGCGGAACAATCCAATCGAAAGTCCTTTTAATGATAGATATTAACGTAAACGAAGGAGGCAGACCTATGAACCAAAAAACAGATTATTTCATTAATTTTCGAGAAACAGAATTAATTTTAAAAACAGAGAGTGTAGTAAATAAAAATATAGAAATTTTTAGTGCAAGTTTTTTTACTTATAATAATTAAAATCTCTACCGATTCGTAAGATCTCCCGTAAAACGGGGGATTCATCTAATTTAAACATATTGCACGGCAAAACGTTAAAACAATATCAACAAACAAATCATTTGGTCGAAGGCTCAATCCATTTCATTCTAAATAATGTATTATAGATGGAAATATAATCAGTGTTTAATATTCTCTTATAAATTCTAATAGATAGATAATAGGTGTAACTCAGTATCAACGGTCTCCACAACAACTCGAAATAGACTACAGAATCAGATTTAAATACTCTTAAGATAATTTAATTCAATTAAATAGTATATAATTTAAACTATATAATCAGTGTTTAATATCTAATTTATATATCTCAACTATATAATCAATGTCTATTACTAATTTAAATATATATTTATATAGTCTCAGATATTATATCTTATCTAAACTATATAGTCAGTGTTTAACTGTTGTTGGTTCTTAACAACAGAGATTAAGATCCCTCTTAAAGAGTCCGAGATTG
>JAOZRH010000046.1:0-9818 GCA_029931905.1 Fidelibacterota bacterium | reverse complement strand
TGTTGTTGGTTCTTAACAACAGAGATTAAGATCCCTCTTAAAGAGTCCGAGATTGAGTCCTCTAAGTGGTAGAGTTAGAAGGTAGAGGATGTCAAAAAAAAAATAAAAAAATAAAAAAAAGCTATAATGATATTGTTGTACTTATCACTTAGTGTATATGGTCTTTAAGGATAGGTCTGTTTAAATTTTATCATAAAATGAAATATAAATAAAAATAATTTTAAATTAATATATAGATATTTAAATACATATTATAAATGTATAAACTAAAATTTAATATGTAGATAAAATATAAGATAATAATATATTTCGAATAATTACATATATGTTTACATAATGTAAAAAATCGTGGGTGGCTCTAGGTGGGATTTTTAGGGGTTTTGAAAACAAAATTTTGAAAGTTGTATGATTCGTATGAGGTTACTGGTGTTTCAGAAAATGAAAAATCAAAGTGTTGTATTTTAGGGGTAAAATTTAATATTTGAAGATTTAGTAAAGAAATAAATCTTTTGGATAAAAGATATTTTTCATACATTTTATCTTATTTACTCTTAAAAACTCTGGTAGGCTTTTTTGTCTACCAGAGTTTTCTATTTAAAGATTTAATAAAGAAATTGTATTAATGTGTTTTTTCATTAACACATCTCCTAATATTTATTTTGTAGCAGGGAGCCCTCTTCGGAGGGCTCCTTTCTATTTAAATTTTTGATAAAGAAATAAACATTAAATATAAAGGACATTTTTTCATACATAACTCTCCTACAACATTATAAAACTCTAACGATATTTCGGTATCGTTAGAGTTTTATATTTAAAGATTTAATAAAGAAATAATAATTTTGGACCCATTTTGGTTGTTTAGGGCCGATGACCTCTCCCCCGAGAATGACTCGGCCCTTTTATTTTTTTGTTAAAATAATTTTTTTTTGCAAAAATTATTTCAAAAACTGAAAAATCAATAAAATGATACGTAGTTTCGAAGGAAACTGGAATGAAGATATCATATACGAGAATATGAATCAAAGTATTGTGGGGAAAACTAAGTATAAATTTGAAATATCAATTTTAGAAATTTTACAAAAAGATCACGGGGGACCCTGGTAGAAGAATGTTCTCTATTTAATATCTAACTCAAATATTCCCGTCCTCTTTTGGACGGGTTTATTTTTTTCTCTATTTTTATAAAGAAATAAAATAGACAATTATTTCAAATAATGTTGCTTGATATTTATTTATTTCATAAAGAAATAGATAAAAGAAAAAAATAAGAATTAACACATTCTTAAAGGAGAATTATTATGGCTAAAGCAAAAAAACAGGTTAAAATAGAAATCAACAAGCATTTGAGAACCAGTATTGGTTGTAGCAAAAACAGTCGTCCAAAGAATAAAAATAAGAGAAGAATATTTAAAAAATATCGAGGACAAGGTCGATGATAATACCAATATTTTTTTCTAAAGAAGATGAAGAGAAAATAAATGAAGTAATATCAGAAATTATAATTGATATACCTTTCTGGATTCTTGTTGTAGCATTTTTATTGGAAGTTATATTTTTTCCTATTTTAGCATATTATTTATTTGATAGTATTATGATTGGAATAATATGTTTTCTGATATTGGGTGGATTATTTGTATATTTGTTAATTGATGATATAAAAAGATTTTTTAGGAAAATGATATGTCGTTTAAAGAAGAGATAATAAGAATATTAGAAAATGATAAATTTGATGAAGTATATTTAACGATAGAAAGGTATGTAGAAAAATGCAAAACAACACAGTAGAAATATTAGACTACGTCTATGAAGTCAAAGATTGTCTCCTAGAAGGTTGGGATAAAGAATCTTGTATTCAAAAAATTGTTAGGGTGTTCAGACTAAACGAATTACAAGAAGAAGAAATAAGAGACTACTTTAAGAAACATGGGGTAGTTTAGTAAATTGAAAATGGGTTAGAAAATAATATCTAACCCATTAATATTTTCGTAATTATGGGAGAAGAAATATGGATTCTAAATCAATTATTGAAAGAATGGGATTTAAAGAGTGTGAATTTGAACCGGATTCAACAGATTTCTGTGAACGTTGTGGAGAGTTACCAAAAGATAAAATATATTTTCGCGGAGAACCAGAAGATGGGGAATATTGGTGTAAAAAGTGTATTATAGAATCATATAATTCTGAAGAAATTAATGAAAGAATTTTTGAAGGACTAGATTTTTTGAAAAATGGAATACAAAAAATTATATCACAAAAAAGAGAAATATATGTTGAAGGAAACAACTATGGAAATCATATCAAGATAACACAACTCGATAGTCATAAATTATATCTTGAAGTAGGACATTGTTGTACTATTCCTATTTCTGTTGAATTGACAGCAGAAGCTTTTTCGTCTTTATTGGTTGGAGTCTTGTTCGAAAAGAATAAAGATTTTTTAGAAATAGTTAGAGATTATATGGAATGGGATAAAAAAACAAATGAAGAGTTTTTCAAAGGTTGTAAAAAAATCAACAATTTACAACCAGATTTGAAAATCGAAAATATTGTAACTGATGGTTTTGGTAAAATTCAAAGTATTATAGTTACAAAAGATGGTGAAGAATATTACATGAAACCAACGATATAATTTTAACGGCGGAGAAATATTAGATCTCCGCCGTTAATAAGTAAAGGAGACTTATCTTGTTTCGATATGTACACACAACAAGTAATCTTAATTTTGACCCATTAGAACGGACTTTTTTAGATCAATATATAGATAACTATTTATATAGTTTAATCAGTGGATTACAACAAACAAGTTTTGGTTTCGATACATTGAATAAAATATGTAATCGACATATTGTACCATTTTATAATAGCTTAAAATCAAATCAAAAATTATTTATTGATAGCGGTGGTTATAGTATAATTGTAGGTGATGTTAGTCCAAGAAACTTAACTAAATTTATAGAATGTTATTGTTATTTTTTAGAAAACTATAAAAATTATTATGATAATATATTTAGTTTAGACATTCCAATATTTCTAAAATATCCTGATAAAAACAATGTTAAATTTATCAGTCAACAAAATCATATAAGTATAAGTAAATCTAAAAAAATTTTAGATAAAAACAAAGACTTGTATGATAAATTTGTTTTTGTTTGGCAATTCAAATTATTAAAACAATATAAAATTTGGTGTGATTTATACGATACTTATTTTAACGGCGAGAAACAGTTGAGAAATTTCGGTATCGGTGGAATGGTTGGGTTAAGAGGTGTCACAAATATTAATTTTTCACCTTTTATAGCACTTATGTATAAGTGTTTAAATATAGTTATAGAAAATGATTTAAAAGATAAATCTATCATTCATATGCTTGGAGTTTATGGATTACACGATAGATTTATTATGATCTTTTTAAATCGTTTATTTAATGAATATTATTTAAAAGATCTAAAACCATCTGTTGATATTACCTACGACACTATTAATTATAGTGTATCTGGGTATATGAGAGTTCGGAATTTAGATAATGTTTTTTATGAAAATAATAATTATCAAGTAAAACCTATTATAAATTTCTCTGATAATGAAATTGAAAATATAATCGAAAATGACAAAGTTAGAGAAGCTATTTTAGAGGATTTGCACAATTTGAAACAAGGTAAACCTATCAAGAGAACTCATCTCTTCGCCGTTATAAATGTTATCAAACAATTAATTTTAGATAAAATTATGGAAGAGATTGTATACAAAGATAACTTATATGAATGGTTTATATCTTGCGATAATTATAATAAATTTAAAGGTAAAGCCAGATCTATATTATCATCTTATGAAAATAAGTATCCTTTTATTTTTCAAAACAGAACAAATAAAAATCTTTTAAATTTTCAATATATCTTTGCTTTTCATAATTGGTTTAAAAACGAAAGAGATAATAAACAACGTCTTGAAACAATGATACAGAAATTTATTAAACATATTAATTTTCCCTTTGATATTGAAGAGTAGTATGTCATATTCATCACAAAATATACATGGTAAAAAACAAATTCGAATCAGATTAGGTGATTTTACTGAAAATATTAAAATTGACAGTGTTAATGAAATACGAGGTTTTAAAATTAGTGAAACAGCAAAAAATTTATTTGGTAAATTTTTTGCTAATTTTGGAGCTGAATTATATTTAATTCAACACATCGATGTTGTAGCTGTTTTAAGATCTTATTCTTTATATCATGCAAAATTTAAAACCGGTCAAAATATAACAATATCAAATAGATCTGGCCGTTATATGTTATATTTTGATTATAACCCTGATAAATTCTTATTCACAAGTTTCAATAATTATATTTTAAATTCAGACAAAATATTGGAAGGTGAAATTAAAATTTTAAATTTCTTCGCAAATACATATCTTAAAAATATATACAATGAAACAAATCAACCAGAAATTTTAGAATATGTTAACAGAATTAATAAGAAAATTTTTTTAGAGGTTTAGAATCAAATGTTTAAAAATATTCTACTTGTTATTTTAACGGCAATTCTCCTTTCAGCGTGTGGAACTGAAGAAAGAGTTATCACACGTTACGAAACAAATTGTGATAATTCAACATCTGAAATAAGAGGTCAATTTATTTTAGAATGTATCAAAAATGGTAATCCAAAATCTGATGAAGAACCAGAAGATTGGATTGGTATTTGTCAACGAATGGCAGAAGATACATATTGTGGGAAACATAAATTCAAAATCTTTCAAACACGTAATCGTTTTGGAGGACTTTGGTTGGATAATAAGAAAGAATTGATTGATTAATATTCAAAAATTTTATAAAGAAATATTATAGTAAATCTGGACAAAACTGGAGGTGGCTCCTCCAGACAAAACCCAGCTTGGAGGTCTAGCCAACTTCTAAGAAAGCGATATAAGACTCATATTAAAAGTCTTATACCGCCGTGATCCTCTCTAATAGGGAGGGGATCACGATAATTATCTTTTTTTTGAAGGAGTTATAAATGGACATTAAAGAATTATTAGAAACTGAACCTGATCGAATCAAAGCCTCAGTTGGATGGTTAACATCGATTACAAGTAGTATGGGTATTATAGGATGTATAATGTCAATTGCAATTATACTTGAAGGTGATGTTGAGAGTGTTAAGGTTTTCATAACTAACCTTCTTGATCAAGTTTATGAAAAAGAAAAAAAAGAATATAAAATATTTGGAGAAGATGTTTCTAAAGAAGAATTTGAAAAACAGAAAAATATGATCATGGAATATATTGATCAAAATCGCAAATTGATCGAAGTTTGTCAAAAGTAGAAAAAGATGATTCCCAGGATTTGAATCCTGGGAATCTTTTTATTTTTTTCATATTTTATAAAGAAATACCTTATCATAAAGGAGGAAAATATATGATAGAAGTTTCAGAAGAATCAAAGAAGAAGGTTTTATATTTAAAAGAACAAAATGATCTTTTAAAACTATGTTTAAAATTTCGTGTTTGTCCAATTTGTTCAAAAAAATTATACATAAAAGAAATTGTTGAAAATGAAAAACTTGAACATTCAAATATTTTAGGAACAAAGAATTTTATAGAACAACCAAAAACATTACAATTAATATATTGTAAAAAATGCGATTTTGAAAAGAAATATGTATCATATGAACATCTTTTAGAGGAAGTTAATAGTGCATTTAAGTAAGATACAACAGGAAGCGGTTGAATACATAAAAACACCATTATTATTATGTTCAGGAGCAGGCTCTGGAAAAACTAGAGTTTTAACCCACAAATTTGCTTATTTGATAAACGAATTAAATTTTAACCCGAATAGAATTCTATGTATAACATTTACAAATAAAGCAGCTAATGAATTGAAAGAAAGAGTAAGTAAATTAGTAAATACTGACAGTTTACATTTAACTTGGGTTTCAACAATTCATAGTTCTTGTTTAAAAATGTTGAGAAATAATTTAAATTTAATAGAATTCAATGAAGAAACAAGTATTTTTGGAACCAAAGAAAGAAATAAATTAATAAAAAAAATAATAAAAGATTTTAGATGGAATAAATTTAAAAAATCTTTTTGGATATTAAGTGAAATTATTGGAACGGCGAAGAATCAATTTGAACCTATCAAATATTTAGAAAATTATGAAGTTGAAAATATTATTGATATCCCAAAAATAACAAATGAACAATTAGTTAATTTTTTCTATAAATATATGGAGGAACTAAAAGAAAATAATGCATTAGATTTTGATGATATTCTTTGGTATACCTGGTATTTATTATATAATAATATAGATTTTAGAAATAAATGGTCAAATTATTTCCAATATATTTTAATTGATGAATATCAAGATATTAATACAATACAAAACGCTATTTTTCAATTATTGGTAAATAATAAACCAAAAATAACTGCTGTTGGTGATGATTATCAATCGATATTTCTTTGGAGATCAGCAGATCCTAAATACTTTATTGACTTTGATAGTTTTTATCCAAATGGTAAAATAATGTTTATGGAACAAAATTACAGATCAACTGTTCCAATAATTGAAAGTAGTAATGAATTAATTAAAAATAATGAATTTCAAATTCAGAAGAAATGTTTTTCTAAAACAAAAAGTATAATCAAACCAACTATTGTTAAATATGATAACAATATTAAAGAAGCTCGTGAAATAATCTCAAATTGTAAATTGTGTGTTGAAAGATTTAACTACAATTTAAATGATATTGCTATTTTATTTAGAGTAAGAGCTTTATCTAGAGTAATAGAAGAAGAACTAGTTGAAAATCAAATTCCTTATAGAATTGTTGGAGCTATCGAATTTTTGGAACGGCGTGAAATAAAAGATATGCTATCATATTTATCATTTTTAAACAATTTAAAAGATAAAATATCTTTCGAACGATTGGTTTCAGCTCCTCGAAGAGGAATTGGTACAAAAACAATTCAAAATTTATATCAATTACAAGGTAATGATATTGCTGATAAAATTATCACAGGTTTAAAAGGTCACTATTTTTCTAAAAATATAAATACTAATCTTTCAAAAATATTAAATCTTGTGAGTGTTCGAAAAACACTCACGCCGTTAAAACTTATCGAAAAAATTTATGAAGATTTTAAATTTGAAGAATATTTGGGTAAAATTTCTTCAGATGAAGTTGAAGCAGAATCAAAAATTGAAAATATCAAAGAATTAAAATCAATGTCAAAAAAATACAAAGAACTTCCTTCGTTTATGGAATCAATTCAATTATTGATTGAAAATAAAAAAGAAGAAAGAGATGCAATTAATTTGATGACTATTCATGCTGCGAAAGGTTTAGAATTTAAAACTATTTTTGTAATTGGATTAGAAGAATCATATTTACCACATTTTTTGAGTTATGGTGAAAAAGAAAAATTAGAAGAAGAAAGAAGACTTCTATATGTTGCTATGACAAGAGCTGAAAAATTTCTCTTTTTATCACACTGTATAACTAGAGGAAGAGGAGCGCTCCAACCAAGTCGTTTTCTTAAAGAGATTTATAATAAATGTCAAATTGTTGATACAACAGAGGAAATCATTGATGATCGATATCGAGACATTTAAAAATTTTCAAGATTTTTCAAGAGATGCTCAAATTCTAATTTTTGCAATGATTCATGAAATTCAAACAACTAAATACTTATATCGAATATATATTGAAGGTTGTTTTGATATGTTGGTTGAAAATTATGGTTATCCAGAACCACAAGAATCAAAAGATGATATTATTGATTTTGTAGAAATGTTTTTTAAAACTCAATATTAGTTTAAAGCGGGTCCATTACCCGCTTTATTTTTAATTTTTTTATAAAGAAATAGATATCACATACTAAATTCCAGCGTGTCGCTGGTCTGGGTGCTTTTCACCCTAAGTCGGTACCTACACCGAGATAACAAAAATAGGCGTAAGATTCTTCTTACGGTTTACAAGCTAACCAGAGGGTGACACCTCTCGGGAACCTTGTTGATTAGTTTGAAGATCTGGTCAACGTTGTAGACCAGAGAGACGAGAAAATGGGTTATCCTAGAATTTTCATCTCATCTGACCCTGACGCTTTAGAGAGTAGGTTAGAGGGTCTGAAGTCAGTCACCATCGAAGCTGAATACGGTGAGAGGTGTGTCGAAGGTTCTGTTTTGACTCTTGCACATCACGGACCAAGATCCAACAACCCTGCTCCGTGTCTCCACACGGAAAAAGTCGATTGTGAAGCCATTGGTCTCTCACATATCGATCTCGATACGATGGGTGGTATTCTTGCCGTTATAGGTGAGAAACCCGAAGCTCCCGAATTTTGGGAACTAGCAGCTTTCGTGGATATTAATGGTCCACATAAACTGGCCCAGTCTGGAGCGAGTGAAAAGACGATTAGACAACTTTATGCTGTCTGGGCTTGGCAACAAGCTAATCGTCTTGATACTCGTACCCAACCAGGAGAGGTTAAAGAATTTTCAGTTGAGGAGTTAGTAATTCCTTTGTTCAAAATAATTCTTGACAACATCTTGGGAGGATACGAATATCTCCTCCAGAAAGGAGACGAGTTTAGAGCGCAAACGGAAGCCCTGAACGAGAGTTCGTTTGTTGAACTTTCGCAGGGGGTTATAGTGAGGGTAAGTGATTCGTTCACAAACCATCTCTATAACTCTCCTGATGGGGAGATAGCGAAAGCTGTAGTTGCTTTTTCTACCAAGACTGGAGGGATTACTGTATCCCTTGAGTCACCCATTGAAGGATTCTCCGTTGCGGAGTTCCTTCAGGACCTCTTTGGTCCTGAAGCCGGTGGCCATGCCGGTATTGGTGGAACTCCTCGTGGGGTTAGACAGTCACTCGCTGCTTTGTGTAGAACGACTGAAAAACTTCGCGAAGCTCTGAATTAGAGCTCAGTGGTTATTCTACTACTCTTCTTGAATTATTGTAGATTTGAAGTAATCCAATTCGAAAATAATTACAAGAGGTAATTTAGATAGAAACTTTATCTAAATTAATCGTAGTAGTAGATAGAGGTGCAAATCCAGCTAGTGGGGGTGAGATCCCACGTACAGAACCTCGATAAATCCAG
The DNA here is from genome assembly GCA_029931905.1 of Fidelibacterota bacterium. Taxonomy (GTDB): domain Bacteria; phylum Fidelibacterota; class Fidelibacteria; order Fidelibacterales; family Fidelibacteraceae; genus TCS52. The sequence goes on along the minus strand of JAOZRH010000046.1, from coordinate 711 downwards.
CTGGAGGGTGGGTATATGAATGAGAAAAATATATCCTTACTATTAGAGATTACATGAAATATATCTGATAGGAAAACCCCGGTCCTAGTCTTGTATGTATAGTACCCAACCACATATAAGATCGTCGAAAGACGGGATTTCAAGTCAAATCCTAGGTCGACCTGCCCCGTTAGTGCAGGAAAATTTTTGGGTCTTAGAAACTGAAAAAGTTTCTTTTTTATCTTTATTTGAGGAGAAAAAGATGAAATGTCTACATTGTGGATATTGTTGCATCATGTATGATGTTGTGATTGTTAAACCTGAATATGTTTCTGAAAAATTAGTTTTAACAGAAGATAATTTTAAAGATATACTAATTCATAAACCAAATAACGAGGTATGTCCTCATTTATATTTTCAAGATAATCAATATTTTTGCAGAATTCATAACTACGAATGGTATAAAGAAACACCTTGTTTTCGACATTCACAAATTGAACGGAAAAATTCGAATTGTCGAATCGGTGAAAGAGTCAAATATGATCTCACCGTTCAAAAAAAATTGAAACAAATATATTTAGGAGGAGAAATTGAAAATTAAATGTATTTATAAAAGAAATATATATAGTGATGAAATTTTACGATTATTATTAGATGCTCATAGAGAACTAATAGATTTAGGTTATACAGATTCTGATGTTTTAATTAAAGAAGAACAAGAAGCAATTGTTG
>JAOZRH010000045.1:10140-12556 GCA_029931905.1 Fidelibacterota bacterium | reverse complement strand
ACAGGAAATGTAAGTATGAATACTTCAACTGATCCTTGGTGTTATGGTGGCTTAGTTGGATATAATTCTGATTCAATAAGTAATAGTTATAGTACTGGAGATGTTGCTGGAATTTTTTATACTGGTGGTTTGATTGGACATAATGATGTTGGTAAAGGAATCGTGTCTTGCTACAGTACAGGAAATGTAAGTGGTAATAATAATATTGGAGGTTTTGTTGGTTATAATAGATATTCAGAAAAAATTGAACTTTGTTTTAGTACTGGTGATGTAGATGGTAGTGTGTCTGGTGGTTTTGTTGGACACAACTTTAATGCAGAGATTAATAACTGTTACACAACTGGAAATGCAAGTGGAATTGATGATGTTGGTGGTTTTGTTGGAAAAAATAATAGTGGTGGAATTATAAAATATTGTTATAGTATAGGGGCCGTTACTAGTGTTGGAGATGTAGGTGGATTTGTAGGATATCCTTCAACTTATGGCGACATAAATAATTCATTTTGGGATACAGAATCTTCAGGAATTTCAACAAGTAGTGGTGGTGGAACTGGTAAAACGACAGCAGAATTAAAAAGTATAGCAACATTTGTAGATATAAAAAATTCTACAGGATTAGATACTGCATGGGATTTTCGTGGCAACTATAAAGACGATTCTTTTAATAACGATTATTGGGAAATTACATCAGATAATAATAATTATCCAATATTTAAATGGCAATCATCATCTAATCATTTATTGTCACTTGTATCATCTGATAGTTTGACGAACAAAACATTATCTTCAGTTACTGCGAATGGAAATTTGTTATTCCTTGGTTCGTCAAATCCAACTTCTTATGGTTTCTGTTGGAATACAAATGGCGATCCGACAACTTCAGATAATCATATTAATAGAAGAGCTTCAAGTAGTACAGGTGAATTTGCCTGTAATATTACAGGATTAGAAATTGGAACAATTTATTTTGCAAGAGCTTATGTCGAAAATAGATATGGCACTAATTATGGCAGAAATATCAAATTTGTTACATATAGTATTCCCGCAGGAGCAGGGACTTCAGAGAATCCATATCAAATAAGTAATTTGAATAATCTATATTGGCTTGCAACGAATAATACTGATTGGGACAAATACTATATTCAAACTACAGATATTGATGCAAAAAACACACATAGTTGGAATGATACAAGCGGATTTATTCCAATTGGTAACGATGATATTGCTTTTACTGGCGAATATAATGGTGGTGGATATTCTATAGATTCATTATTTATCAATCAAAAAGGAAATGATAATATTGGTTTTTTTGGTTATACAGATAGTTCTAAAATAGATAGTTTGGGTGTTACAAATATCACTGTTATTGGTAAAGATAATGTTGGTGGTTTAGTTGGATATAATTCTTATTATTCATCTATAAAAAATTGTTATAGTACTGGAATTGTAAATGGTATAAGTTATATTGGTGGTTTGGTTGGATATAATTATACAGAATGTGAGATAAATGAAAGTTATAGTAAGGTAGTTGTTACTGGCACTAATTACTATTCAGGTGGCTTAGTTGGATATAATTATAATTATTCATCAATAAATAATTGTTATAGTACTGGAACTGTAAATGGTAGTTCACATACAGCAGGTTTAGTCGGAACTAATAATAGTCATTCATCAATCAATAATTGTTATAGTACAGGAGTCGTATCAAGTCCTTATGCTCCAGATGGATTGGTTGGACAACAAGCAAATTCATCTACTTGTAGTAATTCATTTTGGGATTCAGAGGCTTCGGGAATTTCAGCAAGTGATGGTGGAACTGGCAAAATGACTGCTGATATGAAAAATGTAGCAACTTTTACTGATAATTGGAATTCATCTGGACTGAGTGTTGCTTGGGATTTTGTAAATAATCCAAATTATGATAATGGAAATGAGGATATTTGGGATATAGATACGACTGAAATAATAAATGATGGTTATCCTTATCTTGTATGGCAATTAAAAGATACAAGCACTTCAAATGTTGTTGCAAATTCATTTCCACAAAAATTCTCATTAAAACAAAATTATCCAAACCCATTTAATCCAACAACAAATATTCAGTTTGAATTACCAAAAATGGCAGATGTAAAACTTGTTATTTATGATATTAAAGGTAGAGAAATCCGAACACTTTTAAATTCAAAAATGAAAGCAGGATATAAAACAGTAGTTTGGAATGGAGAAAATAATTCTGGGAATCAAGTTTCAAGTGGAGTTTATATTTACAGAATAATTAGTGGTAAAAATATAAAATCGATGAAAATGTTGTTTATTAAATAATTAATAAAAAATAACAGATAAAAAAAACACTCAATAGAAATATTGAGTGTTTTTTATTATTTATTTAAAATTACATTCCGGGATAAAGTGTAAT
>JAOZRH010000045.1:279-10040 GCA_029931905.1 Fidelibacterota bacterium | reverse complement strand
TCAGGATCACATCCCAAACCAATTATAATTTTACACTCTTTATTTGGAAATTGTTTATAAGAAGCTTGAACACTAGCTCCATAAGTTCCACCCAAATCTTCTCTTAATTTTTCTCGTAATTTAATATTTAAAACATCTTTCATATTTACAATATTATCTATATTGTTTATATTCCATTCTAAATCAGTTGGAAAAACAATTTGAGTATAACTTTGTTTTTCAATACCTTTATAGATGTTTTTTTCAACAATTCCCATTGGAGTATTTACATTTTCATCTACCCATGATTCGTCACGATTTATTGATGGTAAAGAGCCAATATATTTTAATATATCTTCTTTAATTTCATCAATTTTAAAATTCCCAACAAAAATAAATCTAAAATCACTTGCATCTGCAAATCGTTCTTTATAAAAATCAAGTGATTTATTAATATTAATTTTTTCTAACTGTTCAATCGTAAGTGGTTTCCTTCTTGGATGATGTTGAGTTAAAATTACCGACACTGAATCTTGATAAACCAATTGTGGACTAGAACTTTTATTGGTTAAATAATTTTTTATTTGTCCCAAAAATGAGTTGTATGCATTTTCATCTATACGAACATTTGTGAAATATGCATTAATCAATTTAAAAAATGTGTCTGAATATTTTGGTGAATAAGAACCATTTAATCCTTCAGTTAAATTAGAAATATAAGGTGTTATACCAACAATTTTCCCCGCTAATTTTTTCTTTAATTCAGTTGCATTATAATCGCCAATTCCAGATTTTGCAATGATAGAACTAGAAAATTGTGCCGAAAGTAAATTTTCATCTGATGCTAATGACCAACCACCGTTACTTGATGCTGTCATAAGAATTTGATCATTTTTAAAATCAGTTGGTTTTAATATAACTTTTACACCATTACTCAAATTCCATTCAGTTACATCTAATTCTTTGTAATATTTTTTATCAACAATTTTACCTTTCTTGCCTAATTTTTTAATTAATGGTTTGTCTAAAATATTTTCTGTATAAGGGGTTACAGATTTTTTATTTACTTGCTCAACTATTGATTGTAACTTTTCTTTTGTTGGATGAATTGTTGTACTTTTCTCAGGAGATTCCGTGTTAATTACCATGTTTTCATCTGTTATTAAAGATTGAGCAAGAGAATTTACTTCCTCTAATGTAATAGTTGGTAAATATTTTTTATAAATTTCATATTCATATTCAATTCCTGGAATTGGTTCTTGTGATAAATAATTTCTATGATATTCGCCAACATAACTTACCGAATTTGTTTTGTCTTTTTCATTGAAAAACTTTTCCATTCCACTAATTGATTTTTTCTTTGCTCTTTCTAATTCAGATTTCAAAAAACCATGATCTTTTATTCTTTTTGCTTCTGTAAGAATCGCTTCAAATCCTGTATAAATACCATTATCTTTAACTAATACACCAAGATAATATATATCACATGTCCTAACAAAATTTCCTAAACCGCTACTTGCTCCAAGAAATGGTGGATCATTTTGTAAGGTCATTTCTTTTAATCTGTCATTAAACATACGATTATAGAGTGATTCAATCAAAGTATTACGATAGTCATTTACTGTTATTGTTTTTGAAACAGGTTTTTTATAGTAAATGCTAACAGATGTATTAGTTGCTTCTGGATCGGAAACAATTGCATAACTTATACTATCAATTTTTGGTACTGGAAAATATTTCCGTTCTTTTTCATTTTCAGGATTTGGAATATCTTTAAAATGTTTTGTAATATATTTTTCTACAGAATCCATATCAAAATCTCCAACAGCAATTACAGCCATCAAATTTGGACGATACCAATCTCTATAAAAACTTTTCAAAGTTTCATAATCTGCATTTTTTACAATTTCTTTTTTTCCAATTGGCAATCTGTTTGCATATTTCGAATTTTTAAAAATAATTGGAAATTCCTTATCTAGCATTCTTGCACTGGCTCCTCGTCCAGATCGCAATTCTTCTAATACCACTAATCTCTCTTTGTCGATTTCTTCATTATCATAAGAAAGTAAATGTGCCCAATCTTCTAAAACTTGAAATCCTTTTTTGAATTGATTTAATGAATCGGTTGGAACACTCAATTTATAAACTGTTTCATCAAATGAAGTGTGAGCATTTAATTCAGCACCGAATCTCATTCCAATAGATTCTAAATAATTTACTAACTCTGCTTTTGGAAAATTTTTTGAACCATTAAATGCCATGTGTTCACAAAGATGTGCTAATCCCTGCTGATTATCATCTTCTAAAATTGAACCAGCATCAATTACTAATCGCAGAGTTGCTCTATTTTCAGGTTTATGATTTTCTCTGATGTAGTATGTCAATCCATTATCAAATTTCCCAATTTTAACTTTTTTATCAACTGGAATTTTATCATTCAAATTCATTTCATTAGAACAACTTGTGAATAATACAAATCCAATTAAAATTGTAGTAAACAATCGTTTCATTTTAAACTCCTTTTCTTTTCGGTTCTGTTTCTATGTTATTGTAAAGTTTTAAAAAATTCTCTGATTTCAATATTTCCTTTTCTGTAAAATTAAAATATTTTATCAGGTATTTATATGCGATATTTTTACCCTTATACTTTTCAATTGTATTTTTTTGTTTAATTTGAACAAAATCACCAGAAATAAAAATATGTTTGTTATCGACTATTTTTGAGGCTGTTATGCTATTAATATAATCAAATGATTTAATCCAATAATCATTAAATTTTTCATCATTTATTGGAGTAGGAGAGAAGGAATAACGGAATTTTTTCTTATTATTATCTAAAGAATATAATTTATACTCATTTCCTTTGTCATATTCTAACAAATAATCTGTAATAGAAGTAGAAAATTCGTTTCGTTTATCAAGAGTTAATTTTATTGGATTGTAAATCATAAATCCGGAATCAATAAAGTATTTTTCATTTTTAAAATCGAAAATCACAAAAAAATGAGGAAAGGTTTCTCGTTCCATTTTACCCATAGCAAAATTTGCAGAAATATTATTATCTCTTAATATTTGTAAAATCGTATTAGATAATGAAAAACATGTTCCACCTCTATATGATTCATTATATTCTTTTAATAACAAAGCTTCATTTCTTGGACGAATATTTGGTGGCAATTCTAATCTAAATATTTTTGTAATATTCTCATAAGGAATGTTTTTAATTCCAATTAATATATTATTTAATATTTCTATATTACTATTTGTCATAAAATATATTTACTATTACTACTCATGTTTTAAAATTATTTTTCCATATTTTAAACTAAATTTAATAATTATCGGTTTCATAGGTACGGTATTGGTAGCCCAAATTGATAAATTATTTCCACCTATTTTTTTTAATTTTGTGGATGAATTTTTACTTGGTGCATAAAATTTACAAAAGACATTTTTACCATTTATTTTAATATCCTCATATTTTTTTTTGACAAAACTGTATGTAATTTCTTTTGATTTTTTATATAAATTTAATTGTACGCTATCTATATCTGCATAAAGAGAATCCATCAACATTATCATTGTCGTATATTCATCACGGATTGGATTGGATAATAAAGCCGTATCTATTTCGTCTATATTAAAAGTAATATGTTTATGGTAATTTCCTTCATTTATTATTCTTTCCAATGAAATTGTATGATAATCTGGATAACTTGCAGTAACTGATATAGTGTCCCTAATACTATAAAACTTGTCAACTATACCAATAGTTTTTAATAAAAATTTTGCATGTACCTTGTCATCAATTTTGTTAATTGATAAGGATGCTTTTCCACCCTTAATACCTTTAAAATATATATTATATTTATATGTTTGTGAAAAAACAATTGAAGTAAAAGTCAATAAAATAATTAATATAAATATATGAGTTTTTTTATTCAAAAGATTCTCAAATTAATCAATTGATGATTCAAATTGTTGAAAATAAAGATTTTCATATTTTGGACAGGTGTCTAACAATTCTTCATGTTTACCTTGACATATAATTTCACCATCATCTAAAACAATAATATTATCGGCGGTTAAAATTGTAGAAAGTCGATGAGCGATTATTAAACTTGTTCGTCCATTCATTAATTTATTGATACTTTTTTGAACAATTTTTTCAGATTTTGTATCAAGTGAAGATGTAGCTTCATCAAGAATAAGTATTGATGGATTCAAAAGGAGAGTACGAGCGATAGAAATTCTTTGTTTTTGTCCACCAGATAATTTAACGCCCTGATCTCCAACAATTGTATCCCAACCATTTTCAAGATTATCAATAAATTCAGTTGCATTTGCAATTTCGGCGGCTATTTTAATTTCCTCATCAGTTGCCCCAGGATTTCCATAGGCAATATTATAATAAATTGTATCATTTAACAATTGAACATCTTGCGAAACAATTCCAATTAATTTATGTAAAGAATTTGCTTGAATTGCTTGAATATTTATTCCATCTATTGAGATTTCACCTTTTTCTTGAAGATAAAATCGTGATAATAAATCTGCAATAGTGGATTTTCCAGAACCACTTGATCCAACCAAAGCATATGTTTTTCCTTTTGGAATTGTAAAATTAATATTTTTTAAAATATCTTTAGTTTCATATCGAAAGAATACATCTTTGAATGTAATATTATTATCTAATGAATATTTTTTTTGTGCATTAGGCAATTCCATCTGTTTTATTGGAGTATTCAATATATGAAAAATTCTATCACCAGCAGATAATCCTGTTTGAATTTTTTCATTTACAACAGTCAATTTTTTAATTGGTCCCAATACATAAAATAACAAGAAAATATATCGTAAAAAATCTTCTGAATCCATGCCGTTTCCTTGAAGTACCATTTTTCCACCAATAGTAAATAAAATAACTCCAGTAATTACACCTATCATTTCACTTAATGGAGAAGATAATGCCGACAATTTAATTTTACGAAATTGCACATTTAAATATTTAGTATTATTTTTTTTAAAATTATTTATCTCATCTGACACTTTATTAAATGATTTTATCAATCTAACCGCATTAAACATTTGTTGTAAAAAACTAGTAATAACACCTATCTGTTTCATTGATCTGCGACCTTTTCTTCTGATAGATGAACCAACTATCCAATATAACAATCCGGTAATTGGAAACATTATCATCATATATAATGAAAATCGTACACTAATGTCGAAAAGAGTGTAAACAACAAAAAATACTGTTAATGATTCTGTTAATAACGAATTGAAAATTGTTGTAATTGCAATTCTATATTTTGAAACATCATTCATTATTATTGATAAAAATTCACCCCTTGATCTTTGATCAAAAAAATCCATTGATTGTCTTGTAATGTGAGAATATAATTTGTTACGAGTATCATTAATTATTCTTAATTCTAATTTTCCAAAAATTATTTTCTTAAAATAGAAAAAAATATTTTTTAATATAAATAAAGCAACAATAATTAATGTTAATTTTTCTAATGCACCGATAGGAGATGAGTCAGCAATAAAACTTTTAATAGTATATTTTAAATAACTATTTAAATTATTTACAGTTATTGGATCGGGTGATTTAAGTGCCTGTGGCTCAAAGATTGTTTGTATTAATGAACTAACTATCCAAATTGATGATACAGATGCCAATGAAAACAATAATGAAAATATAAGCCCTGGTATTACATATCTTAAATAATGAAATGCTGTTTTTAATAGTTGTTTAAAAATAATATTTCCTTTTTTTATTTTTCAATTGCGAATTTTAATATATCTAACATATCACTAATAAAATGAAATTTCAACTTTTTTAATACATCTTTTGGAATATCTTCCAAATCTTTTTCATTTTTTTTCGGTAAAATTATCTCTTTCAATCCAGCACGATGAGCAGCAATTACCTTTTCCTTTATTCCACCAACTGGTAAAACAGCTCCTCTTAAAGTAATTTCACCTGTCATCGCAACATTGTTTTTCGCTTTTTTATCAGTTAAAACACTTATCATAGCAGTCAAAAGTGTTATTCCAGCAGATGGACCATCTTTTGGAATTGCACCAGCAGGAACATGAATATGCAAATCATATTTTTTGTTAAATTCTGGTTCTACATTTAATTCTTTTGAATTTGATCTAATAAATGTCATTGCTGCTTGAGCTGATTCCTTCATCACATCACCAAGTTGACCAGTAAGAATTAATTCTCCTTTACCAGGCATTTTCGATGCTTCTATGAATAAAATATCTCCACCAACAACAGTCCAAGCCATTCCTATTGCAATTCCTGGGCGAATCATTCTTTCGGCAACTTCGCTATAATATTTTTGAATTCCTAAAAAATCTTTTACATTGTCTTTTGTAATTTTATATTTTTTACTTTTATTATTTTCCACAATTAATTTAGCAACTTTTCTGCAAATTTTTGCAATTTCTCGTTCTAAATTTCTAACTCCAGATTCTTTGGTATACTCTTCAATTATTAATTCGATTGCATCTTTTTTAAAAGAAATTTCTTTTGATGTTAATCCATGTTCTGTTAATTGTTTTTTAATTAAGAAATTTTTTGCTATTTGAACTTTTTCATTTACTAAATATCCTGAAAAATTGATAAATTCCATTCTATCTCTTAAAGGACCGGGAATAGTTTCATACCAATTGGCTGTTGCAATAAACATGACATTTTGTAAATCGTATGGAACTTCTAAATAATTATCAGCAAATGAAAAATTTTGTTCAGGATCTAAAACTTCTAATAATGCACTTGAAGGATCGCCTCTAAAATCATTTCCCAATTTATCAATTTCATCTAACATAAAAATTGGATTATTTACTCCGACATTTTTCATCCCCTTTATTATTCGTCCGGGAAGCGAGCCAATATAAGTTCTGCGATGTCCTCTTATTTCCGATTCATCTCTTATTCCACCTAATGAAATACGATAAAATTTCCGTCCCATTGCTCTTGCAATTGATTTTCCAACCGATGTTTTTCCAACTCCTGGAGGACCGATAAAACATAAAATCGGACCTTTTACAGCAGATTTTTTATCTTTTAATAATTTCAGTTTTCTTACAGATAAATATTCTAAAATTCTTAATTTGACCTTATCTAATCCATAATGATCTTCATTTAAAATCTCTTCCGCTTTTTGTACTTTAAGATTATCTTCCGTTGTATTATCCCAAGGTAAATCCGATAACCATTCCAAATAAGTTCTAATTAAATTATGTTCAGGTGAAATTTTTGGAATTCGTTTCAATCTGGCAAGTTCCTTATCGGCAACATTTTTTGCTTCATCTGACATATTTGCTTTTTTTAATTTTTCACTTAATTCTTCAGTTTCAACATCATCTTCACCCAATTCTTTTTGAATTGTTTGTAATTTTTGTCTCAACAAATGCTTTCTTTGATTTTCGCTTAATGTATTGTTTACAGCGGAATCAATTTTTTTTTCTATTAAAACTTTTTGCATTGCTTCATTCAATAGAATCTGTAGTAATTTAAATCTTTTTTCAACATCAAAGGTTTTTAATATGTCTTCTTTTTGAGAAATTGATAGTTTAATTATTGAAGCAATAATATCTATTATTTGACTCGGATTATTTATATTATTCACTAAATTGACATGATCTGTTGTAATGTAATTAGTTAATTTTGACAATTTTATAAAAGAATTTTTAAGATTATTTACAATTATAGCGGGAGCGGTATTTGTAAAATTATTTTCTTCAATAATTTCAACTTTACCACTATAAAATGAATTTCCTTTTGAAAATGAATGAATCTTTATTCTTCTTATACCTTGAATAAAAATACTATTAATTTTTCCTGGCATTTTTAAAGTTTTTAATAATACTGCCAAAGTTCCATACTCATAAACATCATCAAAAGTTGGATTTTCGATTGAAACATCTTTTTGAGATACTACTGCAAGTAATTTATTACCCTTACTTATTTCTTCTATTAATGCCAATGAATGTTTTCTACCTATATATAGAGGCATAGAATAATCTGGAAATAAAACAGCATTTCTCAACGGAAGCATAGGAATGGTATTTGGAGTTGAATATTTTTCAATATCATTTAAGCTAATATTAGTATGCAGGTCATTTTTTTCAAAGTTAATATTTGACATTTATTCTTCCTCATTTGATAAATATTCTTCTAATTTTTCATCTGTTTCATTTCGTTTTTCTGTCAAAAATAATGGTTTTTTTGCAGATGTTCTGCCACCAGCTTTTATTTTATATTTCTTTACAACCTTTTTATTTGAAAAATAATTATTTAATATCTCTAAAACTTTTACTGTAATTAATTCTTTGTGATATTGTGTTGTTATATTTTCATCATACCAATAGCCATTATTTTTCTGTTTTTTAATAATTTTATGTAAATATTCATTCATTGTTTTATCATCTTTTGTATAACCTAAGCGATTAAATACTTCTAATATCTTTAATATTCCACCTCTGAAGGCATCTTTATTAAAATGTTTGTTAGAAAAATCATTCCACACATTTTGTCCGTAAAGAATTCCACCCTTATTTTCATCTAAATAATTATTTAATATAAAATCGACTCCTTTAAATATCTTTTTACGATTTTTCATAATAGAATGATAACTACATGCATTTAAAACTTTTAATGTTATCCAAATATCAGATTTATCCTTTGCTTTTCCCCAACCACCATCGCTATTTTGGTTTCTTATCAACCAACGAATCGCTTTTTCTGCATATTTGTTTTTTTCATAATTATATTTTAAAATTATTTCTATTATAGATACATTTAAATAAAAAGAGTAGGGGAAACCACCATTTTCGTTTTGTTGTTTAAAAATAAATAAAAATGTTGTTTTTATTGTGGCCATTCTGTTATGACAAAAATAGTCATATAATTCACCTAAAATTTTAACTAATGTAATAATCTCATAAACACTAGTTTTATTGTCTGGATTATTTTCAATTGTGGCATTTAATTCATCTAATAATTTCAAATTACCAACACGATGAAAATCGTTCCTTAATTCATATAATGCTTTCTTGTTTAATTTTTCATCAGGTAAAAGTTGAAACAGTTGATTTACAATTTTATAGTGAGCAAGTGAATTTTTACAATCCATCAATTTTTGAATTGGGTTAACTTTTAATTGATTTATCCAATCAAGATTTCTATCTGTTATTATATCGTTTACATCAAGTTTTTTTATAATTTCTTGATTATCTACTTGTTCAATTTCTGTTACTTGTTCATCTTGTTTTGTTTCTTCAATATTGTTTTTCATTTTACACTTTTTTTATACTATAAATTTTACATTTCACATTTTTCAAATACATACACTGAATTAAATACAATTCAATATATACTAATGTAAAATATAATAATTTTATTTTTAATTAGATACTAATTTTTTAATTCGTTTCATTTTAATTCCTTTTTGTTTTAAAACACTGATTTTTTTTACCGCCCGCATGTATAAGTCGGACAGATAGAGGGGACGAAAATAATTACTTTGCATTTACAAATATTTAGTATTATTTTTAACCGAAATTAGAAAGGAATAATTGTTATTGTGTTAAAAAATAAATAATAAATATGAGGTAAATTATTTTGCACTAAATATTTCACATAAATAATCAAAATCTTTTTTGTTTTCACAAAGAACTGACCGTTTAAAATAAAACATTAAAATGAAAATAGTTTTGTGTTCCGTAAGGGACGCAAACTTGAAGTTTTAATGTTGGGA
>JAOZRH010000045.1:0-269 GCA_029931905.1 Fidelibacterota bacterium | reverse complement strand
AAATAATCAAAATCTTTTGTGAGACAAATAGTAAGCGTCCTTTTCTTTTTATGGTAAAAAAAATCAGGAAATTGCATAATGAGACAAATTTCAAAAATATTTCTAATCATAATTTTAATTATAATTTCAACTACATTCATTAAAGCCGAAATGGTTTTTTTAAATGTGGATAAAAATACGGGTGAAGTTCAGTATATAAAATATCTGATTGGCGATATTATTTCAGATAGATTGCAGTATTATAAGGGTTGGATATATGCTGCTCGTGT
>JAOZRH010000213.1 GCA_029931905.1 Fidelibacterota bacterium | reverse complement strand
TACTTAATGCTCCCCAAATAATCGTCGCACCACTTAACACATACATTAATGCAAATGGTTCAAATGGAGAATCTTTCATTTTTTTTCTTGCTACGATTGTAAGTATTAAGAAAATCATTCCATATCCGGCATCTCCAATCAACATTCCAAAAAATAAACTAAAAAACAACAAAAACCATACACTTATATCGTATTCGTGATAACCCGGAGTTGTGCCCATAAATTCAAATATTGGAGAAATAATTCTAATCCATTTATTATTTTTTATTAAAACTGGTGGATTATCTTCCAATGTTGGTTCTTCAAAAACTATTCCCCAATTATTTTTATCTGCTTCTGAAATTACACTTTCCTTTTTTTCCGTCGGAAAATATCCACTCAAATAAAATATCTCTTCAGAATTCCCCATTCCATATTTTACATGTGAAAATTCTAATTGCTTTTCTAGTTTTTCTTTATAATTTCTTACTTCATCTATATATGAGGAATTTTCATTTATGGTAAATTCTATTTCACTTAATTTATCATTAATTATTTTTATTTCATTTTGTGTTTGTTCATACTCTAATTTTGGAAGTTCGATTGGTTTAAACTTTAATTCTTCTTCTTGATCGTTTGATATTATTTCAGCTAATTTAACTGTATTTTTATTTTTGTTAACAATAAAAAGGTTTGGCATTTCATCAAAATTAATAGTTTTTAAATATGTAATTGGTTGTGTAAATAATTTAACTTTATAACCATATTCTTCAATTTTCGATAAATCTTTTAAAGTAACTTTTCCCCAATCTTCATACCAATCTTTAATTTTGATTAATTCTTTCTCTTTAGAAATTAATTCTTTTTTCTCTTTTTCTAAATTAATTATTTCATCAACTATTGATTCCGCATTTTTATCATTTTTTTGTTTTACAATTTCTCTACTTGCAAGAACATCAAGTACAGTTTCAACATTACCCAAATCACCATTTAATTTGTCAATATCTTTGGATATTGGCTTTTGAATTTCATTTATATGAACCACACCAAGTTTTCGCAATTTTTTTATAGAATTGTCAATATTTGATTTCATTACCAATAATGTTAATTTCGACATTTTTGAAATCATCTCGTTCTCTCCATCAAATATTTAATATTATCCAACATTGTTCGTCTCAATATTTTTTTTCTTTTCTAATTTAGATTTTGAAATTTTTCCTCTTACAACAGCTGCGGTTTCTTCATTACCCAAAAATACACGAATTTTTTTAATATTTTCACGAGATTCAGGAATTTTTATTTTGTCAAATAAATTTATTCTTTGGATAGTAATCCTCAATTCACCTTCCAAAATTCTCTGTTGTTCGTGCAATACTTCGATTTCTTTTTTTAATTTAATAATCTTTTTAATCAATTCTAAAGCAAAATCAACCCACAACGGATATTTCATCAAATCATATTTTTCAACAACAATATTTACATCATTAAATATTGGAACATCAATTCCAGCAATATTATCGGTAGTTGTGTTTATCTCTTTTATTTCAAATAAATCTTGAATATCAACATCCTCACCAAATACAGCAACCCATTTTTCAACATTACTTTCCATTGCCTTGATTTCACTTTCAATTCTACGAACTTTATGTTGAACATCTCTAACTTCAACCAATAATTGTTGTTTTTTCAATTCTAAAGTTGGCAAATATCTTGTAAATCGTTTAAGTGATTCTTTTTGCTTCTTTAATTCATTCTTTGTTAATTTAATTTTTGGCATATTACTTTATTATTTTATTTTATATGACTATTACTCTTCTTCGCATACTTTTCGGTAAATATTATATTTATTTTTTCCAAAATTTTTCAATTAATTCACTACGAAAACTAGTTTCATCTGGATTAAAACATTCCGATAAAATTCTCCAACCATTATCTAAAGCATTTTCTAAAGAAATATTTACTTTTAAATCCATCATTTCAGCTTCAAATAACACTCCATATTTTAAAAGTTTTTCATCCCAATCACTCATTCGGAATCCCATAGCTCGTTTTTCTTCAGTTTCTTTATAACTTGAATATAGTTGAATCATTCCATCCATAATTGCTCTATGATCTTCTCTAGTATCTTTATTCACCTGTTGTTTTAATCTACTCAATGAACCAAATGGTTCAATTCTACCGTTTCGTAAATAAAATTGTCCCTCTGTAATATAACCAGTATTATCTGGAACAGGATGAGTAACATCGTCTCCCGGCATAGTAGTCGCTGCCAAAGTCGTAATCGAACCTGCATTGTCAAAATCAACTGCTTTTTCATAACGAGATGCGAGTTGACTATATAAATCTCCGGGATAACCTCTATTTGACGGAACTTGTTCCATTGTAATTGCAATTTCTTTCAATGCATCTGCAAAGTTTGTCATATCAGTTAATAATACTAAAACATCTTTTCCTTGTAGTGCAAATTTTTCTGCAACTGCAAGACATAAATCTGGAACCATCAAACCTTCTACAATCGGATCAGCTGCGGTATGCATAAAAAATATGGAACGATTTAATGCTCCACCCTTTTCTAATTCATTTCTGAAATACATATATTCATCATATTTTAAACCAA
This sequence comes from Fidelibacterota bacterium, assembly GCA_029931905.1. GTDB lineage: Bacteria > Fidelibacterota > Fidelibacteria > Fidelibacterales > Fidelibacteraceae > TCS52. Next base: position 751 of record JAOZRH010000213.1, on the reverse strand, counting down.
TTCCACCAAGAATAATCATATCAACTTCTGCTTGTAATGCAATTCTAGCCAATAATTCATTATATGGTTCACCAGATACTGAAAATATCGGCAATTTTTGAGACACAACAAGCGAATTAAAAACATCGATCATTGGGATATTTGTTCTAATCATTCTATTTGGAATAATTCTTTTTGCAGGATTAACGGAAGGACCGCCAATTTCAATAAGATTCTCTTGTAAAGATGGACCTTTATCTCTTGGGTTACCACTTCCATCAAATATTCTTCCTAACATATTTTCAGAAAATGATACTTTCATAGGATGACCCAAAAATCTTACTTCATCGTTTGTAGCAATTCCCTTACTACCTGAAAAAACCTGTAATGATACAATTTCACCCTCAATTTTAATCACTTGTGCCAATGTTTTACCACGAGATGTAGATACCTCAGCTAATTCTTCATTTGCAACATTATTTGCTTTAACAGTAATCACATTTCCGACAATACTTAAAATCTTATCATATACTTTTTTCATATTTAGTTCCCTTTGTATTATTTCATCTTTTGTAAGATAAAATATAAATATCAAATATCAAAATATTTATTTAAAAAAATTTAAATAAAGAAAAAATTAAAGTAATAAAAACGAGAATTCTGAAAAAAATAGAACATTTGTCATATATAATTCCAAATTTAGGCGTGATCGTTCCGAAAGTTTGATGTTTTTATTTTGGTATTGTGAATGTTTATTGTTATTTTCTGAGGA
>JAOZRH010000212.1 GCA_029931905.1 Fidelibacterota bacterium | reverse complement strand
TTATTCACGGTTATTCTAATTAATCAACAAAAATAATAAATTGTTTTTTAAATATAATTCTGTTATCTTTAAACTATGAGAAATTTTAAAGAAGCACTAAAATACCTTTTAAAACAAAATTATTTTTTTATACCGATTGATCTTATTATAAGTGCTTTAATTGGAGCTGGAATTGTAACAATTTTAGAACCGGAAACATTCGAAACATTTTTTAATGCAATTTGGTGGGCAATAGTTACAATGACTACAGTAGGATATGGTGATATCGTTCCTAAAAGTATCACAACTCGATTAGTATCGTTTTTTGTAATTTTTGCGGGTATTTCATTTGTTTCATTATTCACAGCAACAATTTCATCAATGTTTGTTGCAAGAAAAATAAGAGAGGGAAAAGGTTTGGAAAAAATAAATCAGTTTGACCATTTAGTAATTTGTGGATGGAATAGTTCAACAGAAAAATTAATTGAATCGATATTAGATATTGGAAAAAATGAAAAATTTTCAAAAATTACACTATTAAATAATCTACCAGAAGATGAAATTAATAATATTATCTACAAATTCAAAGATGCAGAGATAAAATTTATCAGAGGTGATTATACAAAAGAAATTGTATTGAAAAGAAGTAATATTACCGAAGCAAAAGCCGTAATAATTTTACCGAATGAAATATCTCAAATAGCAGATTCTGATGAAAAAACATTAATTGCTACATTAACTATCAAATCAATCTCAAGTAAAATTCCAGTTATTGTATTCTTAGAAAACAATGAAAATCGCATTCATCTAAAGAGAGCAAATGCAGACGAAATATTTGTGAAAAACGAATACAGCGGTTTTATACTTGCTTCTTCCGTTTTGATGCCTGGTGTTCCACAGACAATTTCACAATTAATGGACACTTCTTTTGGCACAACTATAGTTAGAAAACATATTCCGAAAAGTTACATCAACAAAACATTTAAAGAGCTTTCAGAATATTTTAGAGAAGAATATCAAGCGATTTTAATTGGAATATTCAAGGAATCCGAACAAATTGCTTTTATGGAACTGCTTTCTTCTGACACAAGTCAATTAGATGCTTATATAGAAAAAAAATTAAAGATGGCAGGCCATTCACTTGGTGAAAAAAATAAAATGGAAGTTAATTTAAATCCTAGTGATGAATATATAATTCACGAAAAAGATATTGCAATCATAATTAATAAAAGTTAATAAATTAAATAGATGAGCAAAAAATGAACTATTTTGAAAATTTAAACAAATATTCACTATTCAATAATTTGACACAAAAACAGATTGAACAATTTCACGATTTGATTGAAATAGCAGAATATAAACCGAACAATTTAATTATTAAAGAGGGTGAAGACGGTGATTTTATGTTTCTTCTTCTGAAAGGGAAAGTTGAAATCACGAAAGTAATGACATTATCACTTACTAAATCCGATAATGATACAAGAGAAAAATCGTTCATCCGATTAGATGATAAAATGTACCCATTCATAGGCGAAATGAGTTATTTGCAAAAAAATGGAAAAAGATCAGCAAGTGTTAAAGCTGTAGATAATTGCATAATTGGAAAAATTTATAACAAAGATCTCACAAATTTATTTGAAAACAATTCTGAAATTGGTTATAAAATAATGAACAACATAGCATATAAAATTGCTAACGATTTAAGAATTACAAATAAAAATATTCTAAAATTAACAACTGCTTTAAGTTTAGTATTAGAAGAATAGTCTTTATTCAATTCACAATTCACAATCCATAAAATAAGAGAAAAATCAATATGAAATTATTATCAAAAGTTTATGAACCACAAAAAGTAGAAGATAAATGGTATTCACATTGGATGGAAAAAAATTATTTTCATTCAGAGCCAAATCCAAATAAAAAACCATATACGATTATGATTCCACCGCCAAATGTGACTGGAATGCTAACAATGGGACATATTTTAAACAATACATTACAAGATATTTTAATCCGAAAAGCAAGAATGGAAGGATATGAAACTTTATGGCTTCCCGGAACAGATCATGCTGGAATTGCAACTCAAACAAAAGTTGAAAAAACATTAAAAGCAAAAGGTAAAACAAGATATGACCTCGGGCGAGAAGATTTCATTAAATTAATTTGGGAATGGAAAGAAAAATATGGCGGAATAATAATCAAACAGTTGAAAAAACTTGGTGTCTCTTGCGACTGGGAACGAGAAAGATTTACACTTGATGAAGGATTATCAGAAGCAGTTCGTGAAGTTTTTGTTGATTTATACAATAAAGGATTAATTTATAAAGGTAAACGAATTATTAATTGGTGCCCTGTTTCGCATACAGCACTTTCCGATGAAGAAGTAATTCATAAGGAAGTTAACGGACATTTTTGGTATTTCAAATATCCATTCAAAGATGACAATTCAAAGTATTTATTAATTGCTACAACTCGTCCAGAAACGATGCTTGGCGATGTTGCTGTTGCTGTAAATCCTAATGATGACCGATATAAAAATTACATCGGAAAGACTTTGATATTACCAATCGTGAATCGCGAAATTCCAATAATTGCAGATAATTATGTTGATAAAGATTTCGGAACTGGAGCCGTAAAAGTTACTCCTGCTCACGATCCAAACGATTATGAAATTGGGAAAAGACACAATTTGGAATCCATTAATATAATGAATGACGATGCGACAATGAATAATAACACTCCAAAAGAATTTATTGGTTTAACGAGAGAAGATGCGAGAAAATTAGTCGTAAAAGAGATGGATAATTTAAAATTCTTAGACAAAATTGAAGATCATATTCACAGTGTCGGCTACAGCGAAAGAGAAGATGTTCCAGTTGAACCACTACTGTCTCACCAATGGTTCATCGCAATGGAAAAACTTGCTAAACCAGCTTTGAAAGTTGTAAATGATGGAAAAATAAAATTCAATCCAAGTCGTTGGACAAAAACATACAATCATTGGTTGGAAAATATTAAAGATTGGTGCATCAGTCGTCAACTTTGGTGGGGACATAGAATTCCTGTTTTTTATTGTAAAGATTGTGGTTGGGAATCGGCAGAAAAAACTGATCCAACGAAATGTCCAAAATGTAATTCTGAAAATATTTATCAAGATAAAGATGTTCTTGATACTTGGTTTAGTTCTTGGTTATGGCCATTTTCTACACTTGATTGGCCTAAAAAAAATGCGGATTTAGATTACTATTATCCTACAAATGATTTGGTAACTGGACCTGATATTATTTTCTTTTGGGTTGCTAGAATGATTATGGCAGGATTAGAATTCAAAAATGAAATACCATTTAAAAATGTATATTTCACCGGAATA
>JAOZRH010000211.1 GCA_029931905.1 Fidelibacterota bacterium | reverse complement strand
AATATTTTTTTATTATAATATTAATTTTCTTTAGAGAACTTTTAAAAGAAAAAATTATTGTAAATATATTATATTATTTGTATTTTCAGCTCTGATAATGGGAGTGATTTGTTTTAGAAATGTTTATAAAATCTCAAAAATTAAGGGAAATATATGGATAAAATAATTGTAGTTTTGTATTTATTGGTTATTTTGCTTGTTGGACTTTTTACTGGCAGAAAAGTAAAAAATCTTTCTCAATTTTCGGTAGCTGAACGGTCATTTGGTTCACTTATTATTTTTGCTACTCTTTCTGCTTCGTTTATTGGTGGGGGGTTTTCTATGGGAAATGCAGAAAAGGTGTTTCTTTTTGGAATTGTAAATATTTTTGCTCTTTGGGGATTTAGTTTAAAGGAAATATTGGTAGCAAAGTTTATTGCACCACATATGGATAATTATAATACAGCGATTTCTGTTGGTGATATAATGGAACAACATTATGGAAAAATTTCTAAAATTATTACTGGTTTCTTTTCAGTTATTGTTTGTGCAGGAATTTTAGGAGCTCAAATCGGTTCTATTGGTTATATTTTTAATGTTTTTCTAAATATTCCGCAAATTTATGGAATATTTATAGGATTTGGTATAGTGTTCGTTTATTCAACCGTTGGCGGAATGCGTTCGGTTGTTTACACTGATATAATTCAATTCGTTGTTCTTTCAATCGGTATTCCGGTAACGCTAATATTTGGTTTAATAAAAGTAGGTGGATTTAGTGGAATTCAAGCTGTTGTTCCGTCAACTCATTTTGCTTTTCCTGGAGGATATAAAACCATAACTGTATTTGTTTCACTTTTTCTAACTTTTTTATTGGGTGAAACACTGGTTCCACCATATGTGCAAAGATTATTTTTAGCAAAAGATAAAGAACATGTTCGAAAGGGAACATTGTGGAGTGGTCTTTTTTCTATACCGTTTTTTGCAATTACAGGACTTATCGGATTAATTGCTTATACACTAAATCCAGAACTTGATCCTAATTTATCAATGCCTTTTGTTATCCAAGAAGTATTGCCTGTTGGTATTCGTGGAATTGTAGTAGCTGGAGTTATATCGATTGTTATGTCTTCGGCAGATTCTTTTTTAAATGCTGCTTCAGTTTCGTTTATTCATGATATTATTAAACCTCTTAAAAGAAAACAAATGACTATAAAAACAGAAATGATGTCCGTTCGTTTTATAAATATATTAGTTGGAATTATTTCGGTAGTTTTTGCAATAAAAATCAAGAGTATATTGGATATTTTGCTTTATGCATATAATTTTTGGTCACCGATAATTTTAGTGCCTTTAGTTTCTGCTATTTTGGGATTTAAGGTTAAATTTACACATTTTATTGCGGGTGCTGTTGCTGGTGTATCAGGTGTTATTATTTGGAATATCATAATGAAAAATCCTTTCGGAATCGATGGTTTGATAGTTGGAATTATGTCCAATGCAATAATATTTTTTGGTTTGTTAATTATTGAGAAAAAAAAGCGTTAAAAATATATAAAATAAATAGAAAAATATTTTAAAAAATACTTGACAATGTCAATAATTGTATGTATTATTAATCTGTAATGATTACAAATATGAAACATATTAAAAAAGAGTTAACAGATAAGAATATAAAACCTACTTATCAAAGATTGTGTATTTTAGAATATCTTCACGATAATTTAGTACATCCAACGGTTGATATGATTTATAATAAATTGGTTGATAGAATTCCAACAATGTCAAAAACAACGGTTTACAATACACTAAAAATATTTTCTGAAAATAATATTGTGAATGAAATAACGATTACTGGAACCGAAACCAGATATGATACAAATTGTAAATCTCATCAGCACTTTTTATGTAAAAAATGTAAGAAAATATATGATATAAATATAACTTATCAAGATTCTGAGATAATAAATAAAGATATTTTTGGTCATAAAGTACAGGAAATTCATGGTTATTTTAAAGGCATCTGTAAACAATGTTTAGAAAATGATAAAATTAAAGATTAAAAGTTATAAAAGGAGAAAAATGAAAGATTTAAAAGGAACTAAAACAGAGAATAATTTAATGTCTGCATTTGCAGGAGAATCACAAGCACGAAATCGTTACACTTATTTTGCCAGTCAGGCAAAAAAAGAAGGATTTATACAGATTGCTGAAATATTTGAAGAAACAGCAAATCAGGAAAAGGAACATGCAAAACGATTATTCAAATTGATGCAAGGTGGTGAAGTAGAAATTACAGGTAGTTTTCCATCTGGCGCAATTAGTGACACTATGACGAATTTGAAAGCATCTGCTGGTGGAGAAAATTACGAATGGACAGAAATGTATCCTAATTTCGCAAAAGAAGCGAGAGAAGAAGGATTTGATAATATTGCTAATGTATTTGAAGCTATTGCCGTAGCTGAAAAGCAACATGAAAAACGATACAATAAACTATGGAAAAATATTGAAAATGAAGAAGTCTTCAAAAAAGGTAATAAGGTAGTGTGGCGTTGTAAAAATTGTGGATATTTACACGAAGCAACTGAAGCTCCAAAAGTATGTCCCGCTTGTGCTCATTCTCAATCTTATTTTGAATTGCTTGGTGAAAATTATTAATAAAATAGTATTTTTTAAGTTTAAGATTTGTTAAATTTATTTAGATATTTTGAGGAGATAAATTGGATTTAAATGCTTTTTTTAAAGTTGGTTATGGAATGTATATTATTTCATCAAAAATGGATGAAAAATATAATGGTCAAATCGCAAATGCAGTTATACAGATTAGTGCTGAACCACCGTTATTTGCTGTTGGAATACATAAAAATAATTTAACTCATAAATATATTCAGAATTCAGAATATTTTTCAGTTTCTATTTTATCTGAAGAAGCGAATATGAAATTTATTGGTAAATTCGGATTTAAAAGCGGAAAAAATATTGATAAGTTTTCGGATACAGAATATATTATTTCAGAAATGGAAATTCCAGTGATTACTGAAAATACCGTAGCTTATTTTGTGTGTCAACTTGTTAATACAGTAGATGTAGGAACACATTCTATGTTTATTGGAAGGGCAGTGGAAGCCAAAATATTAAATGAAAAAACGCCTTTGACTTATAAATATTATCATGAAGTGTTAAAAGGGAAATCGCCAAAAACAGCACCAACTTATAAAAAATAAACAAATAGATGAAATTTTAAAAAAAGGAGAAAAAAATGAGTAAGTATGAATGTACAGTATGTGGTTGGGTATATGATCCAAAAGAAGGTGATCCAGAAAATGGAATTAACCCAGGAACATCTTTTGAAGATTTACCTGATGATTGGGTATGTCCTGAATGTGGTGT
>JAOZRH010000210.1 GCA_029931905.1 Fidelibacterota bacterium | reverse complement strand
AAAATAAATTAAACTACATTCCAATATTTTATTGTACTAAAATTTATATTTGTGTAGTTATAAATAAAAAAAACAAGGAAGTTTTTCTTCCTTGTTTTTTGTTTATTTATCAAAATTCTTTTACTTTATTCAAATAATAATAATAATTCCTATTTATTTTTTCTTTGTGATTTCTTCGTGTCCCTTTGTGGTTAAATTCCTTGCTATCCACTATTTTCATTCCATTTGTCCTTATGAATTGCCCCTATTTTTAAATAGGGGATAATAAATTCAAATCTACAATCGGCTTTAGCCAAACTTTCCCAATTCCTATTTATTTTTTTCTTTGTGCCCTTGGTGCATTCTTCGTGTCCTTTGTGGTTCAGCTCTTTCCACAACAATTTTTATATTTTTTACCACTTCCACAAGGACAAGGATCATTTCTACCAACTTTTTTATCTTGTCTTACGAAGGGTTGTTTTTTCTTAACATCAGAGCTATTAGAATTTTGCTGACCGTTGTTTTGAAAACCCATATTTGTCGAACCTGCATGATGAGTAGATATTTTTGAATTTTGATTTGATGATGAATCATTTTGTGCTCTAATTTCAGTTCTAAAAATCAATTGTAAAGAATCGTGATTTATTTTTTCCAATAATTCTTTAAATAATCTAAATGCTTCTGATTTATATGCAATTAACGGATCTTTTTGTCCATAAGCTTGTAAACCAATACCCTCTTTCACTTGATCCAATTCAAAAAGATGTTCTTTCCATAATTTGTCAATAGTTCTTAAATATGCCCATCTTTCCAACTGTCTCATTATTTCATCTGGAATTATTTCATTTTTTCTTTTATAAGTTTCTCTGGCTTTCTCAATAATCTTATTCTGTAATAACTCTCGATTTATTTCTTTACCTAATTCATCTTGATGAATATCTGTCATCAATACACCAATAGTTTCCTGTCTTAATGCTTCCCAGTTCCAGTACTCTTTTTCTGTATTTTCTGTATATTTTGAAACAATTTCTTCTACAAATTCAACAATCATCTCATCAATTTCTTGTTGTAAATTTCCACCATGCAAAGCGTAATTTCGTCTATCATAAACTACCTCTCTTTGCATATTCATTACATCATCATATTCCAATAAGTGTTTTCTGATTCCAAAATTTCGTTCTTCAACCTTTTTTTGTGCCTTTTCGATTGATCTTGAAATCATAGAATGTGTAATAACTTCACCGTCACCAATCCCCATTCTATCCATAATACTACTAACTTTTTCACTACCAAATAATCGCATTAAATTATCTTCTAGTGAAAGAAAAAACTCAGATTCACCAGGATCACCTTGTCTTCCAGCACGACCTTTTAACTGTAAATCTATTCTTCGAGATTCATGTCTTTCAGTTCCTAATATTTTCAATCCACCTATTTTTTTTACCTCTTCAGAAACTTTAATATCGGTTCCTCGACCAGCCATATTTGTAGCAATTGTAACGGCTCCGATATTTCCAGCTCTCAATACAATATCTGCTTCTCTTTGGTGTTGTTTTGCATTTAATACATTATGAGGAATTTTTGTTCGTTTAAGAATTCGACTTATTGTTTCTGAAACATCAACGGTAATTGTACCAACCAATACTGGCTGTCCTTTTTTATGACATCTTGAAATTTCTTCAATTATTGCAGCATATTTTTCTCTTTTTGTTTTGTATATCAAATCTTCTTTATCATCTCTGACACAAGGTCTATTTGTTGGAATACTAACTACTTCTAATTTGTAAATTTGTTGAAATTCGTCAGCTTCTGTAATAGCTGTTCCTGTCATTCCAGCAAGTTTATCGTACATACGAAAATAATTTTGTAAAGTAATTGTAGCTAATGTTTGATTTTCACCAGCAATTTTCACATTCTCTTTTGCTTCAATTGCTTGGTGTAATCCCTCACTATATCGTCTTCCAGGAAGTATTCTGCCTGTAAATTCATCAACTATTAAAACTTTTCCATCTTTTACCACATAATCGACATCTTTTTCGTGAAGTGAATATGCTCTAAGTAATTGTTGTAAATTGTGAATTGTTTCACTTCTTTCACTATGTAATCTTTGGACTTTATTTTTTTTCGCCTCTTTTTCATTATGCGACAATTCTTTTTTTTCATCAATAATTGCGAATTCATCACCAATATCAGGAATAATAAATTGATTTGGATCATCAGGCGAAAGTAATTGTCGTCCCATATCTGAAATATCAATTATATTACTTTTTTCATCTATTGAATAATAAACTTGTTCTTCAATTTGTTCTATTTTTTTCTCTTGTATATAAAAAGATTCAGTATCAAATAAAAGTTTCGGCATTCCCGGTTCTTGCATTTTTTTCAATAATCTCTTATTTTTTGGCAATCCCTTATGAGCGACTAATAATTTAGTACCTCGTTCAATAGCATCAGCATTTTCATCCATTTCTTCAAATTCTGTAATTATTTGTGATACTAATTTCTGTTGTGAACGAACTAATGATAAAATTAGAGGATTAAGTTTTTTGAAAGATTCATTCGTATTTGACTTAACTGGACCCGAAATAATCAACGGTGTTCTAGCCTCATCAATAAGCACAGAATCCACTTCATCAACAATAGCATAATAATGGTCTCGTTGGACAGTATCGGCTAATTCTACAGCCATATTATCCCTCAAATAATCAAATCCGAATTCATTATTTGTACCATAAACAATATCACACGCATAATTTTCTTTTCTTAAATTATTTGGCATACTATTGAGAATTTTTCCAACTGTCAAACCTAAATATCTGTAAATTAATCCCATCCATTCAGCATCTCTTTCTGCAAGATAATCATTTACTGTAATTAATTGTACACCTCTTTTTGTTAAGGCATTCAAAAATATTGGCATTGTTGCTACTAATGTTTTACCTTCACCAGTTTTCATTTCCGCAATATCGCCTTTATGTAAAACAACAGCTCCAATTAATTGCACATCAAATGGAACCATTCCCCAAATCATTTGATTTCCAACAACTGTAAATTCTCTACCAAGCAAATGTTTACAAGTTAATTTTACCATTGCAAAAGCTTCTACCATTAAATCATCTAAAGCAGATTGTTCGGCTTTCAAAACTTCCTTATGAAGTAATTCGTTTTCTAATTTTTCAGCTTCAGCTTTTTTTCTCGCTTCTTTTCTTTTGTTATCAATATATTCAATCATTTCATCTGTGCGACTTCTTAAATCTTCTTGTGTCCATTTGGAAATATTCTCATATTTATCGTTTATTTCTTTCACATAATGTTGAATATTTTTTATATATCTGTCTGAACTTGTGCCAAACATCTTTTTTAATAAATTACTTATCATTTATATACTTTTATTCGTCTAATTGTCATTATGTTTTTTTATTTCTTCAGTGTTTTTTTTTTTTTGTTT
>JAOZRH010000209.1 GCA_029931905.1 Fidelibacterota bacterium | reverse complement strand
AAAACGAATTAAAACAGAAAAAGAGCAATTGATAAAAGAGAAGAAAATCAAAATTCAAAAAACATTTCCGCCAATTACTGATGAAGAAAAATCTTTTGAATTGCCTGAGAATTGGATTTTTATTAAATTACCTGATGTTTTAGCTTTTACAAATAATTCACTTCGTAGAGGGCCTTTCGGAAGTTCAATTACAAAATCAATGTTTGAAAATAAATCAAAAGTAACTACTAAAGTATATGAACAAAAAAATGCTATTTATAAAGATTATACTCTTGGAAACTATTACATTAATTTAGAGAACCATCCAAATTTAATGTCTTTTTTGACAAGACCTGGAGACATAATAATTAGCTGTGCAGGTACTATTGGAGAAACCTACAAATTGCCACCTGATGCTCCAGTTGGTATAATTAATCAAGCTCTCTTAAAGATTAACTTAAACAATTCAGTAATACTTGATTCCTTTTTTATTATATTATTTAAATCCCAATTAAAATTTCAAGTAAATTCTGATGCAAAAGGGACAGCTATGAAAAATATGGGCTCTGTGAAATATTTAAAAAACAATCTTGTCTTTGGCTTACCACCCTTAAAAGAACAAAAAACTATTGTACAAAAAGTAGAAAAACTATTTGCAATTTGTGATAAATTAGAAAAAGAAATCAATGAGAATAAAATTTATTCTGAACAATTAATGCAGTCTGTTTTGAGAGAAGCGTTTGAGGGCAGTGAGAATACTTGAGTTTTCAAAGATTTGGGTACAACAAAAAATATAGGCATTTGGCTGATATTTTAATATAAATTTATTAAATTATGATTGTTTGGAAATAACAGTAAAAATTGCAGGGATTAGGAAAATGAAAAAGTACATCGGAGCGATTGATCAGGGAACAACCAGCACCAGATTTATTTTGTTTAATCACGAAAGTGATATTGTGGCTTCCAGTCAACTTGAACATAAACAAATTTTTCCAAAAGCTGGCTGGGTTGAACATGATCCAATTGAGATTTGGGAAAATACAAAAACAGTTATAAAAGATACTTTAGAAAAATCAAAAATCTCATCAAATCAAATTGTTACAATTGGAATCACAAATCAACGGGAAACAACTGTTATTTGGAATAAAAAAACAGGCAAACCATATTATAATGCTATTGTTTGGCAAGATACAAGAACCGATTTAATTTGTAAAGCTCTGAAAAAAAATGAAAAGTTATTCAAAAGAAAAACTGGACTTCCAATCGCTACATATTTTTCTGGATCTAAAATAAAATGGCTTTTAGATAATGTTGATGGACTTCGTAAAGCTGTTGAACAGGGTGATGCAATATTTGGGAATATGGATAGTTGGATTGTTTGGAATTTAACTAATGGAAAGCACATTACTGATGTAACAAATGCAAGTCGCACAATGTTGATGAATTTGCAGACGCTTGATTGGGATGATGAATTATTGGAAATTTTGGATATTCCAAGAAAAATATTACCGAAAATTTGTTCTTCTTCCGAAGTTTATGGAAATGTTAAAATAGGTTTTGCAAATGAAATTCCAATTTCAGGAATCCTTGGCGATCAACAATCTGCACTTTTTGGACAAACTTGTTTTCAAAAGGGAAGTGTAAAAAATACTTATGGCACAGGATGTTTCATTTTATTAAACACAGGGAACGAAATTGTATATTCTCAACATGGTTTATTAACAACAGTGGGTTATCAAATTAAGGGGCAAAAACCAATTTATGCACTTGAAGGATCGGTTGCAATTGCTGGTTCATTAATTCAATGGATTCGTGATAATTTTCAGCTAATTGCAGATTCTAGTGAAATTAATGAACTCGCTGAGAGTGTAGATGATAATGGTGGAGTTTATTTTGTTCCGGCATTTTCTGGACTTTTTGCACCACATTGGAATTCATCAGCAAGAGGAACAATTATTGGACTTACACATTTTGTAAATAAATTTCACATTGCTCGTTCGGTTTTGGAGGCGACAGCTTTTCAAACTCGTGATGTATTTGAAGCAATGCAAAAAGATTCTGGTCTAAAAATTAAAAAATTAAAAGTTGATGGTGGAATGACAGCAAGTAAATTGTTAATGCAATTTCAGGCGGATATTTTAAATGCTTCGGTTATTCTTCCAAGTATATCTGAAACGACTGCACTCGGAGCTGCTTATGTTGCTGGACTTGCAGTTGGCTTTTGGGAAAATTTAGAGGAATTGCAGAATTATTGGAAAGAAAAAAATGTTTGGTCATCAAATATGTCTGAAAATGAGAGAGAGAAATTATATAATCAATGGAAAAAAGCTATTAAACGATCACTTGATTGGGAGGAATAAATATGGATTTTTCAAAATATCACAAAGAGTTTTCGAATGTTACGGATAGTGAAATCGGTGTTCTTGTAATTCATGGAATCACTTCTACAACATCTTCAATGAAATATCTTGCAACAAAATTTGCTGATGAGGGATATAATGTTGAATTGCCGGGATTGACTGGACATGGTACAAAATGGCAAGATATGAATAAAATAAAATATACAGATTGGATTAATGATTTAGAAAAAGCATTGGCGAAATTACAAAAAAGATGTTCAAAAATATTTTTGTGTGGATTGTCTCTTGGTGGAGGATTGGCTTTATATATGGCGGGGAAACATCCGGAATTGAATGGTGTAATTTTAATAAATCATGCTGCCAAATTCACTGGACCAGTATTTTGGTTTGTTCCAATTATAAAAAGATTGGTAAAATCTGTTCCGGCTGTTGCATCAGATATTAAAGATCCAAATTCAAAAGAAATTGCATATTCCAGAACTCCAACAAACGGAGTTGCTGAAATGTTGAAAATGTTGAAAGAAATGCGAAAAATGTTACCGAATATTACACAACCATTTCTTATTTTTAAATCGCAAGAAGATCATATCGTACCAAAATTAAGCACAACTTATACAATGGAAAATATTGGTTCACAAGAAAAGGAATTGATTTGGTTAGAAAATTCATATCATGTCGCACCATTGGATTATGATAAAGAATTGATTGCAAAAAAAAGTATAGAATTTATAAATAATCATACGGAAGATAAATAATATGTTTGAATATCAAAAAACACAAAGATATTTTGCACAAATTTGAAAACTGAAAAGATTAAATAATATGTAAAAAGAATTGTTGCAACAGTGTCGAAAAGATTAATTTGGAGCAATCTATTGAAAATAAAGAAAATACAAAAATGGCAACAGGTGGTTGCCAAAAATCAAAGTTTTAGTGTAGATGAAATTAGAGAGTGAATGTAGGCAATAAAGCAACGCACACCAAACATTAGCAACATTAAAAGATACAATATTCACAATCAATATTCAAAATATTGACGAAATATTATTTGATTAATTGCTGATATTTTAATATAAATTTATTAAATTA
>JAOZRH010000001.1:187763-197384 GCA_029931905.1 Fidelibacterota bacterium | reverse complement strand
AAAAATTAAACGATGGACAAAATGGATATTTAATTAAATGGAAAAAATAATACATAATGGTTTAAATACCATCACAAAGATTGCATTAATTCAATATATAATGAATCTTGAGATTGACAAACATAAGGGGTGGGTTCAGTATGTATTATTGGATGCTGCATACATTACGGCGAATGAAGTAATGTATCCATATAAAGGAGATTTATCATATAGATTTGTTCTATTTGCAGCCGGTCTTAATAAAAATGGTAAACGTGTTCATAGAGATAATGTAGTTCAAAAGGTTAATTTTCCAATAAGGTGTAAATGACATGGGTAAAATGTGCGATTTATTCTTATCAATTGATTGTTTTTTTGAAAATCACGATTAGAAAAATAAAATAGAAAAACATAAGCATAGTACCGTTCATTATAAACAATGTAAGAACTGTGATGAACGGCAGATAATGATGATCGAAGAAGTTGGAAGTGAAAAATTTAATTTAAATAAACACACATACCAATATTAGAGGATATTATATAATGGGACAAACTGAATATGTTATTGAATGTGATGAGTGTGGTAAAACTGTTGAATATGATAATACAAGGCGGTGTTCATGTAACCGGGTAATCTGTGATGATTGTTATTGTAGTAAATGTGAAAAAGCACCAAAGAAATATTCTAATGACTATATTATTAAATGAATTAATATTTAAAGTTGATCTTATATTAGACAATTTGAATACAACTAATTAATAAATTTTATTGAATTAATTATATGATTAGAAAAATTTATTAATTAGTTTATTGTAAATTAATTAATGGTGTTTTAAATAATTATATAAAAATAGGTTAAAAATAATGGAATAGATTGTAAATCTAAACAATGTGTCCGGTAATTCACTTTTTATTGAATCATTGGGTTGGGACATGCCCACTGGTTAGACTTATTGTCAAGCAAGTGGTGAGTTTACAACCAACGAATTGGCAGAAGCCCTTGATGATGATTTTGGTGCTGCAATTACCGCAGGGGATATTATCGTTAATGATGGTACCAATGACTTAAATTCAGCCGATGCATTGGAATGGATTAAAAGTGCATCAAAGAAATATATCGATGATCGTGATGATGCTATCTCACAGGCATTTGCTGCTGCTGATAGTGATATTCAGGACGAACTTGATATTACACAACTTGCTGCGGGTCTTGCTACAGATGGTACATATGTACCACGTACAACATCAAATTATCTCAATAGTGCTACATCCCTTGCAAATGAAGGTACATTACTTGATGCACAGATTAAAGACAATGCTGATAATATTTCAACATTGGGAACTGCCCTTAATGATGGTCTTGATCTAAAAGTTGATCGTGCCGGTGATACAATGACCGGTGACCTCAATATGGGAACAAATGAAGTATTTAGTGTTTCTCTTCCTTCATCACAGAATTCCTATGTAAATAAAGCATGGGTTGAAATGATGATGAATGGTGTTGCTCCTAAAGCTCAGGCAGAAGCAGCAACAAATCAACCACTTCCCGCATGTACATATGATAATGGTGTTGCTGGTGTTGGTGCAACATTAACATCTGATTCTACAGGAACCATTAATCCATTTGATGGTCTAACTCTTGTTGTTGGTGATAGTCTTGTTATTGCTGGTCAGCTTAATGCATTTGAAAATGGTGTTTATGAAGTAAGTGTTGTTGGTGGTCCCGGTGTAGCATGGGAACTTGTAAGACGTGCTGATACTGATGGATCTCCTGCTGCCGAGTGTTATCCCGGTTCTACTATCCCAGTATTTAGTGGTGATACATGGGCAGGATATATGTTTTATATTCTTGGTGAATCTGGTGTTGCTAAAGTTGTGGGAACTGATCCAATTGACTTTGGTTGGACTCCAAATTCAACAGCAACTGCAAATGTCCAAGCTGAAATTGATGCAATTGAATCCGCACTTAATTTGAATACCGATGGTACATTCAAAGCACATGTTGGAACAAATTACATGGATGCTGCAATTACTTCATTCGAAGCAAGAGAGCTTCTTGATGATCAAGTTAAACTTAATGAAGATGCTATCTCCTCAAATACTACTGAAATTGCAAATATTTTGGGTACGCTCATTAATATTGCAACATATGATGGTGCTGTTTATGCTAAAGATGTTACTCGTAACCTTTGGTTAGGACCAAGAGAAGTTTATATCTATGGTAGAAAAGGGAATGTTCGTTATAAATATCTTAAAGTTGCAGATGGTATTTATGGTAATAATTCAAGTATTAGAATTGAACGTGATATGGCAATTACATCACTTACTGCAAACTTCAGAAATGCTAATACTGGAACTACAAATATTCAAATCAGAATTAATGGTACACCAGTTGCTGCCAGTTCATTTTTAAATGTAGTTAGTGCTACAGGTGAGACTCGTACTGACCTTAATATTGCACTTGTTGCTGATGATATTGTGTCTGTTTATTGTGCAGGTTCTACTTGTAAAGAACCTGTTGTGAAGTTGACTGCTGCTTATTCGGTGTCACTTTGACGATGCTGACAATTTTGAAGGATTTGTGACAACTGATGCAGATGATTATGTTATTGACGAATTCGGAAATCTTATAGTTGCATAATCAGTTAATCAAATGAATATTGGAGATGGTTCTGAAAAATGAATCATCTCCTTTTTTTTATTAAATATTATAGGTAAAATATATAATGGATATGCAGAAACATGAAGTATTGATGGGAAATGATATTCATACACCATTTGCATTTATTTTTGCAAATGAAACAGAACGAACATCTGCAATTGGCTTCATTATAGAAGATGTAAATAAATTGGCTGTTCAGGAAGATAATGGGCAACCTACATTTTAGAGATTAAAATCTATTACCCCAATAACATAGATATTAATAGGTTAATATAATGATAGGACATAAAGATTTAACAGGAATTGATATCCATGTACCATACAAATAGATATTTGATGATGAAGCAGATAGAAATGCATTTCTTGATCTCAGTGTTAAGGATATAAAATGTATGGCGTTACAAGAAAATGATGGCAAAATGTTTATTTTAACTAACCATTCTCCCATTACATAGAAAGAACTTTAAGATTTGGGTAAAACATTATGATTAAAGTATCACATGATAGAATAATTAATAAAAACCATGTACCACATGTATAGGAATTTGTTAATGAATCTGAAAGGATGGCATTTAATAATTTGTCATCAGTAGATAAATATAAGATGTCATTACAGTTAGATACAATGACACCATATATTTTAATAAATCATGATCCAATTACATAGAAACCATTAGTAACAGCCATATAATATATAGCAATATATGACATTAAGTAGAACAGGGAACTATAGATATTACAGAATTATTAATATGACAAGTCATTATAATGTTCAGACTTGGATTATAATTGGTGGATAGCAACTCTTTGAAAAATAATAAATTACAAAGGTAAAATACAATGGCATTTAGACATAAAAAAATTCCAATAGACCAGAATCATGCATCTCATTCATATGAGTATGCAAATAGAGCAGAACGAATTGCGAAGGTATCAGCAGACTTTGATACATAGGAACTTAATAGAATTGCATTACAATTGGATACCAATTCATTATAGAGATTGTCACAGATTACACCAGTGGTACAATGGAGTCCTATTGCTGGTAGTGTAATGTTTCATCAGTTACAGTCAGATCAAGTATTGGATATAGTATATAATGAAGCCGGTTTGATTACGAGAACAGATTATTCCAGTGGATATTATTGCATCGTTCTATATAATGAAGCAGATAAAGTTAGTACTGTAACATACTATAAAACCGCAACTAATTTAGTTGTAGAACAATGGACATATACATATGATGCAGAGGATAGATTAAAAACATCAACACAAACAGTTTAATATTTAATTTAACAATGCACCTTATATGTTAATATATTGGACATATTGATATTTTTACTTGACAACTCTAATAATTTAATATAAGTTTTATTTTTTAACTAAATAATTAAGGATAAATATGGATAAAGGTAGAGAAAATATTAGGAAATTATGTAAACATATTGGTGCACAACTTGTAGAAATTACAGACATGGATGAAAAATCACATTGTGATATTTGTGACAAACTTGAGTATACTGATAAAATGCTTCCTTCTCACAAATTAAATAATTCAACATTGATCTGCATTGATTGTAATGCAAAGTTATAATAGGAATACATATGAGTTATATAAATATTAAAAATCCTAAACAATTAAAAGAATTTGAAGAACTTTATAAAAAATATTGGGAATACGTATTTAAATATGAAGTTAGATATCCAGATGATTTTGAATCAGATAAATATCCTTATGACAAAGAAACATTTAAACAGGACATTGAAGAAAATGGAATGATGATAAAAATCCATGAAGGATATTAACCAATTTTGAATACATATTTTCTAATAGTTATGAAGCTTTCTTCTTTGAATTGACAATTCATTTAATTCTTTCATATTGTCATCCATTTGCATTGTCCGCAATTGTGCTTTCTGAACACATAAATTTAATGCATGTTGACTAATAGAACCATCAATGATGGCAAAATTTACATTAATATGTAATGCAGAAATGAAATTTAGATAACTACTTTGTTTGGTTGGGTTAAGTGTACACGTTTCCATTAAAATTCTCCTACTATTAAAAGTTATAAGGAAGAAGAAGAACTCAGCACCTACGAATCTAAATAGAACATATATCCACGTATCATACATGGATATATGTTGTCAAGTATTATTTTTTTATTGATATAAGTCTAATTCTTAATCTGGTAGTTTAACAGATAACATATTAAATAAGTGTTCCCGATTTTTTTTATCATACTCACTTTCATCTTGTGGAAATCTACAAAATGAATTACGCATCAATTCCTTTAACCATTCAGCAACTTCTTGTTCTAATTTAATATCAATATTAGATTTCATGTTCATTATCCTTATTTTGCCCTTTTTAGGCAGGTTTAATGTTATCACATATCTCTTGTCTCATTGTAGTTAAATGTGCAATAAATGCATCAAATCCTTTAATAGAATCGGTTATTTTAATAGTGGTTGAATTAAAATTTAAATAAATACCATCTTCAAACATATCACCATTTCTATCATACCGATTAATACTAAATGTAGGTTTAATAAATGCTGGTTCACTCATCATTTTTTACCTTTTTCTAATTCTGCAAATTTGATATGGTGCCACATTAATTCAATTCTATCAATGAATGCACTGAAACCTTCAAGATCATTTGCAACTTTAATAATTTGTTCCTGTCCGACCGGTCCACCGAAATTCAACATAATACCATCTTCAGTAGTTCCATTTACACTATCAATAACATTCATTGAATATGATGGTTGTGCAAAATCAACCTTCTTAGTTCCATCCATTGGCTGAAATCCAGCACTAACATGATTATGTCTTAATTGACATGGTAATATCATATTATATTTACGCAAACGTTCATGAATTTTGTCCATCAATTTTTGATTTGGATCACCCATTTAACAATACCTCTTTAATTATTTACAGTTTCTTATGAAGTTCCTGTGAGCTACCCAAAGCTAAAACTTTTAGGCTTCCTGATTCATAGAAACTTGCTTATTTCTCAAAACTGAGAATTAAGTCTTATTGTTTCTCCACAGGCTTTTGTTAACATCCCACAGCTCCTGCGGTAGCTTGTTCTAAAATATTTACAGCAGCATTAATGTCTCTATGTAAAATTGTTTTGCAGTCTGGGCAAAGCCAATTTCTATCAGATAGCTTTAGGTCTTGATTAATATATCCACATAGGCTGCAAGTCTTGCTACTTGGAAAGAAGGCATCTATCTTAAAAACGGTGCCACCTTTCCAAGTAGCTTTATATTTTAACTGTCTGACAAACTCAGACTAACTGCTATCTCCTATGGATTTAGCAAGACAATGGTTTCTCATCATATTTCTAACTTTTAAACTTTCAGTACCTATGAAACTGTATTCCGAAGTCAGAGAAGTAGACTGCTTATGTAGGAAATCTTTTCTGGCATTAGCTAAACGTTCGCATTTTATAGCAAAACGCATACGAGCCTTTTCTCTATTAGCAGACTGCTTCTTAGTCTTGCTCAACTTACGTTGAGAAATCTTAATAGCCCGGTCAGCTTTTCTTAAAAGTTTAGGGTGAGCTACTTTGGTACCTTCAGAAGTGGTATAGAAATCTTTTAAGCCTAAATCTATACCTATGCTGCTATTCTCATTTATATGGGTAGTAGGGGCTAATTCAATTTCACAGAGTGTAGATATAAAGTATTTACCGGTCTTGGTTTTCGACACAGTAGTAGACTTCTGCACCCCTTCAAGGGGTCTGTGAAATACAGTTTTAACCTGACCTACTTTAGGTAGATAAGTATAATTTTTTTGAAAGCGTACCCTTTGTGGGTACCTGATTGATTGTACCGAGTGTTTCTTTTTAAATTGGGGATAACTTGCTAACCCTTTGAAGAAATTCTGATAGGCGGTATTAACATCCTTAGCTTTTTGTTGTAGGACTTGAGAGTCTGCTTGGGATAGCCAGAGAGTCTCAGTGCTTACCTTTAAGTTAGTTATCCACCGACAGCTATCCTTAAAGGAAAGCCCTTTACCAGTCTCTGTATAACAAGTTTTCCGAGCAGCTAATGTTGAATTATATACAAATCGGGCATGTCCAAACTGTATAGCTAACAACTTCTGCTGCTCTACATTTGGATATATTCTATATTTCATGCCCTTAAGTATTTTCATCATTTGCCTTTTTGGTCTATTATATACTGTTTAACTATATCTAAGGAGACAGCACCTACGGTGGAAACAAACTTACTTCTGGTCCAAAGACATGGTAGTCTGTGTTTTAGTATAGGAAACTCTTTTCTTAAAGTACTGGAAGTATAGCCTTTAATCTTAGCAATTATGCTAACTATGCCAATTTGTGGGTTAGCATCAAGCAGAAGATGTACATGGTCTGGCATTACTTCAAGTTCTATTAAAGTATACCCATACTCCTCCTGCTTCTCAACTATCAACTCTTTTAATCTTATATCTATCCCGTCAGTCAAAACACTGCGTCGGTATTTAGGGCAAAAGATTACATGATATTGACAGCTATACACTAAGCTGTGAATAGTTTTATATTTCTTATTAGGTGTATTGATTTCCATAAATGTATTATATGTATTATATTAGAATTGTCAAGTGTAGTTATCAATAAAAACAGCTAAAGCTAAGGGAACTTATATCCCAAACCTAAAGGATTGGGCTTTACGGTCTGAAGACCTATAGTGTAAGATTTTTGTAGCCATTTTATTATCACTATCAGGATCATTATCAAACTCACCCATGTTATTCATAATAAACCCTTCACCCATAAGACCCATTAACCATTCAGCAGTATTGGTATCAATTATCATAACAACATCACAGATACCATTTAACGAATTATGTTTAACAATCCTATTATTAAGTTCTGCTAAGATCTGATCACTTTCACAGATGCGTTCAACATAAATGTATTCATTGCTTTCTAAATCAATATGATCTTTATTCCAATTACTATGATCCTTTTCTCCTATACAATTAGCTTCATGATCTTCCATAGATTTTTGATCCTCTATGGTGCCACCGTTAGATAATTTACCACACTTAGTACATCTAAATAAAGTATCCATTAATTAATCTCCGGCATATTAAATTTTTAACTTTTATATGGATATTAACCCATATTATACCCAGTATAACAACTATTACATTTATCAATTTCATCCCAATTACTACCATTCCATTGCTCAAATGTAGTACCATTAAACCGTACAACATCTATCAACCCACCCTTAACTGTTTCATAAGTACTTTCATCAATATTCTCCATTGTACCTAATTCACCATCTTCAAATATAACTAAATACATATCAAACTCCTTTTTATTAATGTTTGTTTAATACTAACTTATACTAATTTCCGAAATTTGTCAAGTAAAATCTATCCACCGATTAAAATAATGATAAGTCTTTCCAATGCCACCACAGTTCCAATTAATAAATTATGAATATTCATCATGAATCCTTCACAATATATAGTGACATTGCTATACATGCTATACCAGTAAATAACAATAAAAGAAACTCTATTAAATTACCCTCAATCTCAGGAATGTATGCATTAAACTTCCAAACTGCAATACTAAACCCCGCATAAACCATTAGAACATTACCCCAAATCACACATAAAACAACATACATCCAATTGGGTATATATAAATTTGCCTTCATATCACTTAACATAATAATTCCTTTATGCATTCCAAACCTCAATCTTAGATCTTAATTCATCAATGCTATCTATATTTAACAAATGTAATAATTTGTCTTCATCAAACTTCGATAACATAGTTGTAAACATTTCTAAATAATCTACATGAATTACTAAATCACACTTAATCCTTACCTTTTGTTTAACAGGCATAACTTCAACTAATTCAATCATAGTTTAATTCCCCATTAAGGTTATATCAATTCCAGCACACTCAACACATAATGCAGGACCATCACCTAAAGGCGAAAGATAAATCAATTCATAATCAACCACCTTTTTACAACCCATACATGTGTATTCATCTATAAAAGAATCTGATAATCGCTCTATATTATTTGCCATCCGTTCTATAGGATCAGGAATCATATTTAACATACCTCATTGTATTATATAAAAACTGAATAACCTTTACATTATTGTTACAGTTCCGACACTTAATAACATCACCATCTATCAACTTTGGTAAATGTTTTACCCTTCCACATGCCACAGTATTACACCACGGACAATACTTCTCTAAACCTACTTTATCATTCATAAAATTTCCTTCACTTTTGCAATGCGGTCCAATGTAGCACTAACCCTTTCATTATAACGTATGCTACAATCTTTTGCAAAGTTAAATCTCTTACGTAATTTCTTAAATGCAATAATATTTTCATTACATTTCATTCTTAATTCATCACCATCTGAATCAAAACATGTAGAATGTGCTTCAATTAACGATTCTTCCCATTGAATTGCATAATCCATGGCTAATGCTATGGTTGACTTTTGCTCTATTGTAAAATTCATTTAATACTCTCCATTAGTTACTTCTGAATATGATGCTATCTAATCATTGTATCAGGATCAGCATATTGTTCTAATTGCCTTGACCATTTATGCTGCCGTTTCTTATCTGCTGCATGATCCGCATCAGTTAAGATAGGTGCACCATTCCTTGCTTGCTTACGAGTAAACCCAACTTTCATTACCTGACGCAACCATTCAATATCATCTTTATCAACTATAATCATAACATCATTCTTACGTTTATATGCCCCCCGATTATTGGTTTCTCCCCAAATAGCTTGATTTTCATATAAACGCCTAACAAATACTTTGCCATTATATCGCCTCTGTCGGTTATGTCCCATCATAGTTAATTCCTTAGTTAATTCCTTAGTTAATTTTATATACTAACTTACACTATTTAACAGATGTTGTCAATGAATAAATATTAAAATGTTAATCAATTAT
>JAOZRH010000001.1:163524-187663 GCA_029931905.1 Fidelibacterota bacterium | reverse complement strand
TACACTATTTAACAGATGTTGTCAATGAATAAATATTAAAATGTTAATCAATTATTAAATAGGTACTAAATATGACAGGACCAGAAGTATATGAAGAAATGATTAGATTATGCTACCACAATAGTAATTGTACCAATTTAACAAGTAATTATAATGATAATATTCTTTGGGGAACAGTATCATCAATTCCTCAAAGAATATTCTTATATATAGCCACATTTGTTTAACAGACCTATTTTTTCCATACACGGAAATTAAAAATTTTCTTTGGAAAAATTTTCAAGTAAAGTTAGTTTAACAGACCTGTTTCAATCGAAAATTACCCCAATGATTGCACTTATTAATGCATGGAATCCTTCCTATAGACATTTAAAGAACGATAGTAGATTATTTCAGTGTATCTTTAGTTTGTTCGTTCATAATATCCTCATATTTGAATATTAACCCATATATAAACCCCAAAATCTGGAAGAATATTATTTCTATATAAAATTGAAGAAGTCCATGATAACTGTCCCTATAAAAAAAGGGCCCAACAGGTCCGTCTATATACTATTATAGTCTATCTAACAGGGCTATTGATTCTGTATAAAAATTTGTACAGTAACAGGTATTTTCAATTATCATCAAAGAATTTATTGAATATCGGGTACCACCGTAATAAAGAGTGAAGGAGCATGACAAATCATTTTAGTAATTTCAATTTGTTGATTTAACAGTGGTTCTAATAGATCTTTAGACTTTAACAACCCATTTCACTTTGATATAAACTTTGTAATACATTATTAGGTATCATCATTGAATATAATTTTATGATTTAGTTTTATAGGATTCCAACTCAATATTTGTAGATCTTGATAAAGTGGGGTGAAATTTTTTATAGAATGTTGGATAATTTAACAAGGATACTTCATATGCCTTAGTAGATAATTTAACAACGTTGAAGTCGTGATCAACCTTTATATCATCTACTAATTTAACAATGAATTCATATAGGTCAATTTTGAAATGTTTTAATGCATCACAATGAATATATACATGATGCCCTACCATTTTACCACAAATCTTCATTAATTGTTTAACGTTTTTAAAGTATGTTTCTTTGTTCATTATAATTCCTCAATATTAATTGTTAAGTAAAAAAAATCATTTTTTCAAACTAAGAAGTAATACAATTACAAGCAGTTTTATAAATAATAGAATAATCATGTATAAATATATAGCAAATTTAATAAGGATTGTCAATGAAAAAAGTGTAGCCTCATTAAGAATTTAACAAGGCTTTATAATTGATATTATGCGAAGTGACAGGAACGAATTGAATAAGTGTGTAGTAATCTACGAAGTATTGCCCCATGATCAATTGTTGTAATGGTTTGGGGGACAAAGAAGAAAGGTTTATCATCTATTGTAAATGAATAATAATGACCTGATTGTTTCTTATAATAAAGTAGTTTAACAATTTGATTAATCTCATCAGCAATGAATCCATATGGATCATGAATAGCTAATGAATCAATATTGACCTTATATGTTAATGTTCCTAAGTAATTACCTTGAATCTGATTAACGTCTGGTGTAACAAAGAATTTAACACGCTTATGTGAACGTTTGTTTGTTACTAAGAATGATTTAAGATCTTGGTATTTACCTTTATATAGTATTCTTCCTTGATAATACATTTGCGGAGTAGTAACCAATAATACTGGAATAATACTATCATCATTAATTGATTCTGCATGTTCATATTTACGAATGAATTGGAATCGCTTACCATTAATTGATGCAGCGGGAAAAGCAATTCCATCAAACTAATCAACGATGGTTGAATCCATTAATCCATCCATTAAGTAATCCATTAGATTAGTGGTTATTTCTTTTTGATAATTCATATTAATACCTATCAGAATTGGTAATTATAATATACATTCTTCTTACGTTTAAAAGCTTTATATGCAATAGCACGTGCTTTATTCATTTCAGCAACGAATGTAGGATTAGTCGTTTGTGCTGCAAGACTACCAAGCGTAGATGCATATGAGTTAAGTTTGTTATCAAATGATACACTTAATCCACCAAGTGATACGGAAGCTATACCTTCTGCACCCCCATCTGATGTCATATCCGCAGCAATGTTGTCATACATCAATTCAAAGATCTGATTGTTCATGTGTAATGTATTACCAAATGTTCGATTAAGAATGAAGTCAATGAACTTGTATAATGCATATGCTCTTAATACCGTATAGGTATGCTCTGGAATATTTGATGGATTGATAACTCTTTCACATAGTGACAATAGTATACAGTCTTTATTAATACTTACGAACTCACCTACACTATCAGTAAGAATGATTGGTTTCTTTGGTACATAATAAGATGACATGCTATTGATATAATCGGATGCCATTTGTATAGCAAAGCTTTCTTCAAGAGACATGAACCCATTTACCATATCATTCTGTAAGATAATAGAATACAATATGGTATCCTTTGGTTTAATGGGTAATAAATATTTGATCTCAAGAAAGTCATCATCTATGTTTAACAGATACTCTTTATATGTGCCGTTAGTTGTATCTAACATATCATACTTATAGATGATTGATTTAACAATAGGGAAGTCATCAGCAAATGTAGTTAATAGGAATGCCATGATAGTAGTTAATTCAGGTGGTGTCATACTACTGATTAAGTTACCATATGTTATTGATAATTCATTTTGTAAATCTTCAACGGTCTTCATTTTTATATACCTATCATTTTATCTAATTCTTCTATTTTAATTAATTAATTGTATTAATTAATGCCATATATAGATTATTAGGTGATATTGCAATTTGACAGAATGTTTTTATAATTATGTATAGTCATAATTCCATAATTATTAGGTGATATTGCAATTTGACAGAATATAATTAAGTTAGCATTTCAATTCATATTTAATTTTACCACAATCCCATATTCTATTATAGTTATGATTTAACATATTTTGGTATTCAGTTAAGTTACTATCATAATTATTTAATTTAACAGATAGCCTTTTATGTTGATAATTTCTTTTATGCAATAGTTCATTACCAGTTTTAAAATAATAATATGAAGGTAAGACATCATGAACGAATTTGAATCCATTTAATGAATATACATTTCCTTCGAAATATCTTCTATCAGCAAATGTAAATATTGTATCAAATGATGTAGTATTAATAAAATATTTTAATAATTTACCAAATGCACCATGTACAATAGTATATTTTTTATTGACAAAACGTATAAGGTTATATGAATTTTTATATTTACTAAAAGTGATACAGCTCACTAATATATTATTATAATACAGTCCTATATTTTGACCATTGGAATAACCTTGAATATGATTAGATTCAAAAAACATTTTAGCAGCATTTTTATTAACCAATTTAACAATGCATTTTCTACCATGATATTTAGTTTTAATTTGTTTACATTTATTTAATATAATAGATTTAATAATATCTTTATTATTTACCCATTCACTTTCAAATATAGTTAATAGTTGGTATCCTGCATGTTTACACATATCAGTTTTCATTTTATGATATGAGTTTGATTTATTATTTTTTTTTAACATTTGTTCAGAATGCCAATATTGATTATTAAATTCAATAGCAAGGTTATATTGAGGTATTATGATATCCAATTCATATGGTTTAATAATCGAACGATTTGATGCCATAAATTCAATATTATTATTATTAAGGAAATTTTGTATTTCTAATTCATAAGATGAAATAATATTAGTACATTTAGGATAATCACATTTATTATCATGGATTTTATTTGCTTTATTGATAATATCAGATAATGATTTAGTTAGTTTAACAGAACCTTTAATTGTGCCACATTTAGGACAACCTGATGTTCTTAAATGATTATTGGGATATTGTTCAAATTCACCATGAAATGGGCAACCAATTTTAATTTTATAATTTGCACCTTTATATTTAACTTTTGAGTAATCATATTTATTATCATGGATTTTAATTGCGCGATTAATAAATTCAGTTGTTGTCAATTTTATGTTACGTTGGGACATTTAATAATACTTTATTTTATTTATTTTACTTTGTAAATGAATTCTATATCATAATATATCAATTAATTAAATAAAAAAATAAAATGGTTAAAGATATATGGCAATACCCATAGATAATAAAACATTAACATTGATCAAGCAATTGAAAGCTCGTAATAAAAGTGGAGATTGTAATGAAATTGATAAGAGGTGGCTCAAATATTTGATGACCGGAGAAAAGACACTTGCAAGTATTAAAGCTGAGAAAGAGAAATGTAAAAGTGATTAGTTATATTTTATTAATGAATATGTATAGGTAAAGAATAAGTTTGATGATCCTACGTTAATTCCACAAATCTTACTTGACAGATGTTTAGGTGATATGATCAAGTTTGTTATGTATGATATTCAAGTAGAATTAGCATCTGCAATATTCAATGATGATAAAGTGATTAGTACTAAATCCCGACAAATTGGATTTACCACTACCACATTAGCATGTTCATTATTTCTTTTGACATTTCAGAACAATAAGACTGTACTATTATATTCTAAAACAGAGAAGGATGCTAAGGAAACATTAAGTGAATTAAAATTCATGTATGATTCATTACCATTCTTTCTTAGACGAACAGAACAGAAAAGAAATGAAAAAGAATTAGTATTGGGTGGTAGGCGTAATGCATCAAAGATAATTGCACAAACTTCAGGAAGACAATCGGGTCGTTCTCAGTCTGCCACATGGTTAATTGCAGATGAAGCTGATTATATTGATGGTATCGAGTCTATTTATAAAGCAGCATTATTTACAATTTCAGCAACCAAAGGTAAGATGATTGTATTGTCAACCCCTAATTTATATGGTAGTTGGTTTTATAAGATGATACAGAATGCTAAGTTAAAAGGGATGGAAGGGTCTGGATTCCGATTAGTAGAGGGTGCATAGGATACAATTCCATGGAGAGATCAAGCATAGTATGATGAACAGTGTAAACTATTGAATTACGAAAAGAAATCAATGGATACTGAGCTTAACATGAAATAGATATTACCCCATGATACATATTTTCATGATGAAAAGTTAATGGCAATTGAACAGCAAAAAGAAATTGATGTTATTGAAAATATTGTTAAGATTTATTATACCAGATGTAAAACTGATGATTATTTTTTAACAGTCGATGTGCAGGAAGAGGGGTCACACTATAATGCAATCGCAGTATATAATTTAACAAAGGCTCGTATTGAGGGTACCTGTTTAACAAGGCTAAATCCTTATGATACATTAGTAGAGTTATCCAAGTATTACCGTAATACTAATACAGATCAACGTGCTAAAATAATGATTGAACGTAATAGGGGATTTTATTTAATTAAGAAGTTTGAAGAAAATGAATTAGAGTATTTATTATTGCCAAACATTAGATATATTAGGAAGACTGATTCATATGAGTTTGATTTAGATAAGGATGGTAAACCACATAAGCTTGGATTTGTCACCACGGAATCAACAAGGAAACGTGCATTAATAACATTATCAAATTTGTTATATAAAGCTGATAGGTTACCAGAAGATTTAATTGATGAAGCACAGAAATTTGTAATCAAAGCCCGTGGTAAACCGGTTGGATTAGAACATGATGATTTATTGATGGCAACCGCTATTTGTGTATTCACTGTTGAGATATTAGAACAGGCAAAATCTAAACAAAAAGGTAATAGGAAGATTCTTAAATTTCTTAAAGCATATTAGAAACAGAATACAAATCGTTATAAGAGGGCAAAAAAGGAAAAGACAATAGAAATTAATGATACTATTAAGAGTCGAACATTGAAACAGCTATTGATTGCTAATGATCAGAATTTATCTGGGCTGGATTTACAATTCTATCAACAAGCACAGAATAAGAAAGAAGATACTAAAGTAAATATGGCAATGGGTGCATTGATGACAGGATTAAATAAATAATTTAGTTTAACAGATCTACAATTTAACAGTTGACATTGTTTAACAGATCTGATAATGTATAGTAACTGACTGACATTTGGGAGAATGTTTCAGCTATGTCGGGACATTAAGGGGTATCAATTTATAGCATTGATACCCCTTTAATATTTATCACCGTTTAAATGCGTTCCTAATTTTGATAATCAGATTATTAAATGTACTAACCGTTGATTCAAAGTCATTATCTATTGCAACAATTTGCGCATCTATTGTAGGAAAGCATTGATGTTCTATGATAAAGCAATTACCAAGCTGTTTTAATTCAAGATCATTCTTACAGACAGGACATGTTGGTGTACTAAAAGGACATTGGTAATGCCGTTTACATAATATTCTATTGGATTTTCCTATCAATTCTTCAAACTTCAATGGTTCTTGTAATTGATTACAGAATTTTTCACCGAGCGCAGGACACCCATCACAATAATTATCTTTCATTGGTAAAGCAATTTCAAAATTTAATTTAACAGATCGTTTATTAGTCACCATCTACCCCTAAGTTATGTTTAACAGATCATATAAATACCATACCATATATTATAGTATTTGTCAAGTATTAATTTGATTTAATTTAATCTACATTTTAGCCATACATATTAAGCCAAATCCTAACAGTAATAGCGTTGTGGGTTCTGGAATTGACGAATTGATTGTATTGACATATTCCACATTGCTATATATAAATAGTGTATTGCCATATAGATCTGTGAATGATTGCCGTATTGTTTTGATATTAAAGTCATTACCATTAAGTGTTAATGGTAGTAATGTATTATCAAATGTGGTACCAGAATTATTCTTGAATGAAAGGGAGAATCCTTGTTCTACATTATCTGCAATATACATATCATTTATATTAAATTTATCTTTATGTTTACCATTAGTAACTTTGATTAAACCATTATCATCTGGTTTATTATATGAATTAAATTGGTATTCGGGATAAGATATAATAACACCATTTAATGAATTATATATAGCATTTCGTTTACCACCACCAATTTTATTACCCGGCGTTTCATATTCTATTATACCAGTGAAGGTATCACCAACTATAAACATTGGTTCGATTAGATCTAACGTAGTTGATTTATTTTTTATTCGATTGATAGTACCGGTGAATTCTATAGTACATGCATTAAGGGTTGATAGATTGATCTATAGTACAGTGATTAACATTATTAAAGCACTTGATAATTTCATTTATATTACCTATTCATTTTAGTTTAATAGATGCCATATTATTTTAACATGCACCAAAAATTAATTGGCAGATACTATATTTCAAGTATCTGCCAATTATTTTCATTTCTTTATTGAGATTAGGATTACAATCAACAATAGTTTACATATTAACAGTATAGTCATAGGCTTTTCCTCCATGTAAATATTTTAATGAACATAGAAGCATACTTTGTCATTTGTTTGACAAAGTGTACAGCCATCACCACCACACTTTATATCATTTCCTTTGATGGTAGCAGGACAAACTTTATATCCAAGTTTACCAAGTTCTTTTACTCTATTTTCATCACCGAAGTTTATTCCGCCATCAGATGCTATAGAATTGATTATATTAACGTTATGGAGCTTTAACAGCTCAGAGAAGTCAAACAGATGCATAACTTTTGTATACCCATAGAATTGAAGATTAGGCAGTCTTTTGGCGATATATACCCAACCATTGATATAGGTTTGATTAAAGAAGTCACCAGATACATGAATTCTAACAGCAGACACATTTTTTGTTCTATTGATTTGATCAATAATCGGATCAACAAAGTTACCAGATGCTGCAAGGAAATAATTCCGATCCCAAGCTTTTTTAACAATGGGATACAGTCTATAAGATTTCATTGCATAACATGATTTTTTGCAGTCATTGCAGTTTAGGCAGGTCTTGATAGGTGGGATGCTCCAACCAAGGATAGACTTGTCAAGTTTTTTGTTACCGGTAGTAAGATAGTTTACAGTTTTTGTGGTCATAAAATTCTCCCCTTGAGTTATTATTAACTTATACAAATAAGATATCAGATATTATATTGTTTGTCAAGTAAAAACTTATTTTATTAATATTTTTTTTCGTATAAGCCATGAAAAACTAAGCATACCAAAACCAACTAACATACATGTACTTGGTTCCGGTGTTGGTGTTGGTGTTCCAATTGAATCAATATTACCATATACATGCAATTGATTACCAGTATTATCTATAAATGATTGATGGTATATTGATACATTAAAATCCATTAAATCGACATCATTAGGAAGGAACAATCCATGATATACCAATGCAGTATCATCGAATAGATAGAATTCTGCATCATGAGTTAATTGCGAATCAACATCATAATACCTATCTGATACGTTGAAGGTATCTTTTTCTCTACCAGAATGCACTTGATTATCTTGAATCTGTACAAATCCATAATCATTGGCAGCACCAAATGAATCAAATGTATAATTGGATTCATTGAACGTTGTTGTGATCCCCAATAATGTATCATGGTTATATACTGCATGGGTTGGACTAATTGCAATAAGAGATGCATTGTTAATATCATAATCGAACATACCAGAATATGTATCACCAATGGTAAATGTATTACCAAATAGATTAGAGCTATTAACATAATCAATAGTCGAACCATCATAAGTGAATATCTTATTAATGGTACCATTGAATGTAATTGGTGTTGCATTTGATACGGTGGCAATTGATACAATAATTAGTGTGATAAATATGCTAAATAATTTCATAGATATTTTCCTATTTATGTTTAATAGATATAAAAAGGTGATCTACTTTAATAAATCACCTTTCTCATTTTAACAGAGTTTTATTTTTTACCGGGTTTGAACAATGGAAGTATACCACCAGTATCCCAACCATTAGGCGAAATGGTCTGATATTCTTTAAATAGTTTATAACCTTCTTTGATACCCCAATCACAGTAATTATCACAATTTGCATTCAGGGATTTATGATTATATCCATCGGATTTAATAGTACAGCCATTACCAAGATATTTTTTAAGGATGAACAGACAGCCCATTACAATGGGATCATATTCACGTTCTGCGGTTTTACAGAAAGAAATGGAGTCGTTATATATATCTTTTACCAATTCAGGTAGATGAAAATTTTCACATGCTTCATCTTGAACACCATTAAAATTGATATCATTATATGGCTCATTAGTCAATGGGTCGATATCCTTTCTAATGTCAAGTATGATCTTATGTTTAACAAGGCAGTAATGCATAAACGCTCTCATTTCATCTTTTGCAAGATTGTATGCACCTTGACAGTTATCATTATGAACTTCCCAATAATTTGTATGTCCCATGATGTCCCCCTTAAGTTATAATTAATCTTAAAAATAATGTATCATATGGTATATTGTTTGTCAAGTATTATTTTAATTTAATATAGAAATGTTCATATGTGTTATGATATGCAATTTTACCATCAAATGAATTATCAACTA
This sequence comes from Fidelibacterota bacterium, assembly GCA_029931905.1. Taxonomy (GTDB): domain Bacteria; phylum Fidelibacterota; class Fidelibacteria; order Fidelibacterales; family Fidelibacteraceae; genus TCS52. The sequence continues at coordinate 178,107 of JAOZRH010000001.1, read as the reverse complement.
TATTATATGATACCATAGTTTGATTACTGCATAATACAGAATTATGAAATGTTTTTATATCGGTTACATGATCTTTGAGCGACCGCCCCATTATTACATTCCATTGTATAGGTATATTTTAAATCTAAACATGATATTATGCCATTGCTTTTAATTGATTCAAAGTATTTAAATTATCATCAACGGTTTGTTCCCATACTTCCATATTAAAATCTAAACTGGCTTGTAATGAACATTTACCATTTATGATATTAAATTCGTGATCATAACCAAAATCAATTAAATTCCATATGATATTATCCTGTAATTCAAGATCATAACCTAAATGAACGGCTAAACTCATAACTTCATTTATTTTTTGTTCCAATGATAATTTTATCATTACATCCCCCTTGATTTAAAGTTATTACTTGACAAACAATGTATCATCCGTGTTATCGTTTGTCAAGTAAAAATTTATTATATTTTTGCAGTATATCTATTATAATTACGAATCCGGCTTGAACGATTACCACTTAATTCATTAAATGAAAACTTGATATTTTTATTATTCATTGCAGTAATGAATATAGCCATGTCCCCATCTTCTTCTATATATACATATTCACCGCGTTCATAAGAAAAAGATGATATATCATTGTCAATACATAATTGAACCAATAAAGATCTTTTAACTTTACACCAACCGTGCTGTGGGTCACTATAGACATTAAATTTCATGATATCCCCTTAAGTTATAATTAATCTTAAAAATAATGTATCATATGGTATATTGTTTGTCAAGTAAAAATATGGAATAAATCATCTTATTTAATTAATAAAAAAAGCCCCTCGATCAAACTCTATAATCCAATTAAGGATATCGAGAAAACTCAAGGGGTTTGAGTGATCGAGGGGCTTTCATCTGGCATACAGCACAATTGCCATATACCATAATAATGTGGGATTATCGGTTAAAATAATCCCTATCTCAAGGGGCATTGAGACAAACTTATATATTTTTAACTATATCAAAGAATTCATATACAATTGATTCCGGGTATTTGTTTTTAATATAATTTACTGTTACACTAACAAATTGAACATTACCTTTAACATACCCTTTATTACTATCAATTCTATCAAGTGATGCTGAATAATTTTGATTAGTTACTTTACATTCATTTAAAAGATCAACTTTCGTATATACACACTTACCATTTTGTTTAATCTATAAATCGTATAAGTATTGTAAATCTATATCATAGTTAAGTTTGTTACTTGCTTTACACCGCGATCTAACTTTTTTAAGATGATTACGGAATAGTGAAAATTTATCAGAATTATTATATCCTTTATTCAAATTATTGATATATTTACCTACTATCTGTTTATATGCCGACCCTTTACCATAACATGATAGGCTACAGTAAAAGATATAGTCTTCACCTTTATTCTTAATTTGTCGGTTATATTCTTTTAATGCTTTATCAAACTTACATTTACATACCGGACAAGTCAATGTTATTACTTTTGCCATCTTACCACCTTTTAATTAAATGTTATATTATATTAATTGGTGGAGGTGTGTAGAATTGGTGGTGGAGGTGTGCGGAATTGAACCGCAGTCTAATGTATAAACCATAGAGTAATCATTTACAGGTTTAGATATTCTTTATAACTACATTGATATTGTCAGTAAAGATATATCAAAAAACTTAACTATCAATGATAGAATGGTATTTCGGTAGGACTTACTATCATATGTCTTTCCTATCATGTTAATATATAACGATTCAGAATAAATCTTACATGAATGATTTAAAAGAATCGGCAAACGCCCTTATCAGGCAGCTTGCAACATATGTACTGACTCGTCAATTAAGACTTTTGAGCTTTATAATGTTTGCTCAAACATACCTGCATACAAAATGATTTCACTACACTATCGAAACCATTGCACCCCCAAATTTTAAAAGATCAATAAATCATTTATTTAATAGTACAAAGTTTATCAAAATTGGTAATTAAACAAACAATTTGTAAAAGAGCAAGTCTTATTATGTATATTATCTTATATTAATTCGTTTTCTTTGTCAAGTGTTTTCTTTTTTTTATGTTTTGGGTCGATCTCGCATTCTATTCAATTATCTTATTCCCCCGTTGTGGTTGGCATAGTTATTAATTTAATATTCTAAGTGATTACACGTGTCATTTTATCTGGTGGAATCTCGTATCCTTTGCATAATTGCAGGTGTCCTTTTTTAGAAGATTGCGCCCACATATTATTTTTTTAGGCAGTTAATAGCCATGAACACATGTTGACAATTTCCTTGACTTCTGATGCAGGTCTAACTGTCCAGTGTTTATCCCTGTCAACTTCTATAATACCCATTTTAAGTGTATAAATTTCTGGAAGGTGGATATATCCCCATTCTGCACATATAGCATCATTATTAAGACATACAAAACCATATGCATTTTGCGATTTTGGATCATATTCGGCAATCCACCAATCGCATCCGCCCATAAACAAATGCATATAGATTTTTTGGTCTTTGGTTTTGATTTTGTTATCTTCATTAAAGTAAAAAGCCGGTATTTTTTCCAGTTGTTTTTTTGTAGGTTTGTTCCACATTTTAACAATCCCCCTGAATTAAATTGTTTTGAACTTGATTATTAAGGTATCATATTGGATATTGTTTGTCAAGTTTTATTTTGGGGGAGTCTATATTTTAACAGACTCCCCCGGTTTTCTATGATACGGAAAGGGCACCCCATTTTAAACCGGTCAGGCTTTCAAGTTTGTATGTTCTGATTACGACCTTGTTATCAAGACCGCCCTGTTTTCCTTCTTTTGGTTTATCTTTCAAACCCTCTATAAGATCTTTATCAATGGGCTTGCCATCTAATAGATAAGATACATTTTTGGGAGCTTTTAGGAAGATTGCTTCCACATAAACCTGCCCTTTATGTAGTACAAATGGGGTATTGGGAACACGTTCGCCCCATACACGTTTGCTGAGTTTGAAGGATTCCGGGTCTTTTCCCTCTGCTTTCAACCGACGTTTGACCATGTTATCATAGCCATTTGAATTCATATTGCACATGATCATGATCTGACCATTTTTCATGACCTTTTCAACCCTATTTAACATAGGATTTTTCTTGCCACCTAAAAGCTTTATTTGAGTTTTTGCATTAAATGATACAATTGCTTGACCATTAAGCTCTTTTAGGTTTGCCATAATTTTTTTCTGAGTGTTAGTAAGTTCCATGTCATTTTCTCCCCTTAAGTGTTAATGTTATAAACAAGATAACAATTCATTTATTGTTTGTCAAGTAATATTTTATTTTTTTTTATAAAGTTTAGTTAATGAGATCTTTTCCAAATTTGACTAATTGTAATGTTTAAATTCCACTTAGATATATACTCATTGACATTGATTGTCAAGTAAAAAATTATTATAATTAAAAAAACTTTTCTTTATATAAGGTATAAAATAAAATAAATTATTATAAGTTTTTACTTGACAGTTTGTTTTTATTCCTATATAACTTATCTTAATACTAACACTTTTCGGGGGGTGATGATATGACAAGATCTCAGATAGTAAAACAGACAAACCAGAAAATATGTGGACTTTCTAAGGGTATTTTTTCTGATGAATATTGGAATGGTATCAAACCTATCACAGATTATTTAAACGAGTCTGAGCATGGATTTTACTTGAATAATACCACATATAAACATGATGCCAATGGTATCCCATTTAGAAAAGAATGGGTTTACATTTCAGAGTCAACAAAGAACCCTATCAATGTATTAGTCATTGCATCTGGTGCTGGTTCGGTAGTTGATCCACTTTCGAAATATGATGTTATAGCATATGCATCATAAATTATAATAATTACCTGACAAAATAATAACATAGATGATACATTATTTGTCAGGTAATAACTTTAAATCAAATCTCAAAATATTTAAAAAACGACTAAGATAAATTAAAAAAAGGTTTCAAAGTTTTATAATAATTTTTTACTTGACAAACAATAAATCAATTGATAAGATGTTTTAAATCTTAATTCAAGGGGGTCGATATGGAAACTAAAATATTATATCATGGCACTAACAAATACTTTGATACGTTTGAAAATAATTACCTTTGTACTAAAGATAGCATTGATCAATATGGTAGTGGGTTTTATTTTTATAGTGTAGCATCTAAAACAAGTATGCATGGCGGATTAAGAGTTTATGCAAAGGTAGATATTAATAAATCATTAGAACATGATGATCAATTTACATTAACATTTGATCAAGTGCATAGTTTGATATGTGAATGTACAGACCTTGAAAATGTATTATCAAATTTTGGTGATATTGATTATGAGGGGTTTGATGAAGTTTTAGAATGTGCAGCCAACCAATATTGTGATATACAATTTCTTGATTGTTTAAATATGTTAGGTAATGACTTTTTTAAACATGACTGCCACATACTTTTAAATGCATTTGTAAAGATAACAGGCATTAATTGTATTACAGATCTTAGCCGGGATATATATGTAATATTGACAAAACAATCAATTGAAATAATTAAGGTAGTGAATGAATTAGAAGATAATTAATAAGGGAGAATGATATGATGAAACGTGATATTAAACTATTTATATTGACTATTGTAATTGGATTAAGCTGGTGTTCAATGATTATATGTGGTGCGGGGGGATCTATCAAATTGACACTATTATCAATCTTTATCCTGCTTATTTCTACATTAAAGTATCGAAAAATAAAAGACATTAAATCCTATAATAATTATAATTTTTTTATTGACAAACAATAACCAATATGAGATATTATTTTCAAGTCAGGCAATTAAGCACTGATTAAAATTTCAAGGGGTTTATCATGACTAATTCTACTTCCACTAACAGCATGAACATAGTTATTACTTTTAATGATGGAACTATCAGAACGCTCAATAACATTACTGAAATCCATTATAATTTTGAAGGAAGTAATCAGATAGCATTTGAAAGTGATATTCATTCTCATGGAATGAACATATATACTAACACTATAAAAGAATTTGAAGTGGTACCAGATAATAAGCGCCATGAGCATTTTATTAAATAAACAAAAATCCCTCCCGGTTAACACTGGGGGGGGGGGTTTTATATTTAAAATAACTTTTTACAAAGGGAATGACATGAAAAACTTTATCAAGACAACAACACTAATAATCTTGACAGTAGTAATAGTTTTAAGTGTAGGTTTCGCAAGTGCCAAAGTCCAGATCAAACTTGATACACAATATAACATTTATGAAAGAATTTCTAACTTTAATAAATAATAAGCATTTTACCACAATATTAGCAAATAATAAGTATTTTACCATGATGTCATTAATCCGGTAGTATCAACCATATTAACAGATTTTGGTGTAATTTTGTTAAAAAATAAAATTATTATAACTTTTTACTTGACAAACAATAAATAAATTGTTATCTTGTTTATAACATTAACACTAACACTTAAGGGAGAAAATGACATGAAAGAAACAAACGAAACAAACCAGACCTTAAATCCTGAAATTGTTGGTATCAATGGTATCTTAACACAAGCTGAATTTGATAACATTGATAACATTGATAATGGGGATCATATAGGATTATTTGAAAGTTTGGAATATGACATTGAAATGTATGGTTAACGTCCGTTGATGGGTGATCTTAACCGGTCACCCTACTATAAACTTAATTGGGAGAGGAAAAACATGGATATGAACGATGCATATGATACAATCTTGGCAGATCTTGAAAATAAAATTTTTGATACCGACGTTGATTATATTATTGAAAATGATGGTATTGGCGCCTATGAATATTGGGGTGCTAAAGGGTATGATGAAGGGGTTGACACTCTGTTGATAGAAGAACCTTCTATAGTGTCTATTAAATTACCATGGGCAAACCGTTTATTAAATAAGATAGGAAATGATATAGTGTTTGAAGATGATACTATATTGGGACAGATCATATACCGGGATGAACCTTTTAAAATTACTGGCAGGGTTGATACCTTCATAGTTAAAACAAATGAAATAATATTTACCATAGTATGGGATGAAGAACAAGAAGGATAAAAATTATTATAAATTTTTACTTGACAAATACTATTAAATAATGATAGTGTTAATTAAGTAAAAAAAATATTAATTCAAGGGGGATGATATGGAAACAAAAACTTATGATCAAAACGTTGAAAGAAAATTATTATGTGCTGCTATGTTAGAGCTGTTAGCCTGCTATGATGAATACAGAATAGATAAAAATATAGTGGTATCGGGCAAACTAACAAACCAGTTAGTTGGGGACATGAATCAGGTTTTTAAAGTAAGATCATGGTATACAGCAGACTATATGGAAGAATTATCAGATGATGAACAAGATGGCGTAGATTTTATGTTAGATGGGTTTGATAAACTTGGTGATGTGACCGGGGATGATAAAAATATCATGATGGAATTTGATTTTCTCATTCCTTCCGATGCTCTATTAAATATTTATAATGAACTTATCGACCCCGCAACAAACTTTGAAAAATTTATGTCAAGGAACTGTGATATATCTGTTAAAAATATTTCAGCAGAATGTTCATATGTGGAAATCATTGCAGAGCAAATGAAAACAATATCAACGAACAATAAATAATAAGGGGTGATGTTATGAAACAAATTAACAGAAGACGTCAAAAGAAACGCGCATTAAATCCAATATATGATATGGTTAGAGTGGTAAAATCCCAAGTAAGATTAAATGAACTATGGTCAAAAGATGATGAATGGAAAGTAAAAGGTAAATGGAGTTCAAGAGCTTACTTTCTCCAAGATCTGAAAAAGTTTGTTCCTGATGATATAGAAATTATAATGTCACAGCGAGCAGGAACATTTGCAAAGGTGAAAAGATGATTATATCACTATGGGAAGATAAAACAAAAGGAATACGTGGGGTATCTGCCAGATCAACTACAGAAAAAGTGAATTTTACCCTTGATTGTAAATCATCTGATGTAATAGAATTCTTTGACAGAAATAAAAATGATGAATATATACAGTGTTCGTCTGATGTTAATCACCCTAATGAATTTGGTTTGTCTAACGACTTTGATGTAGATATATGGTTAAAAACTAAGCTGAAAAAAGTACATATTAAATTGATTGATAATGATATGCTTGTAGTGATATATAATACAATAACAAAAAAGTATAGTGTTATTGTATTAGATGCTGATAATGTATCATTGACCATTAATAAAGTAGAGTAAATATGGAAGATTATATAATACTCAATTGTGTAGCGGTGGCTTGTATAATCAATATAATGTATGAATATAGTAAAGTAAATAACTGGAATAAAGTTGAAACGATTATAATAATTACATTAATTTTTATATCATGGATATGCTGTGGGCTTCAATTAATAATTTGGTGTAAATATCCACCCACAAAATATTAAATAAACTTATTATCAATCAATTGTTGATATAGTGAGTCAAATACTTCTTTAATTGGTGGGTATGCAAACTTAGATTGTCGCATTCTAAAAAAGTGCCGGAATTCCTTCTTATTAGCATATATAAAGATAGAAGTCTTAGCACAATTTGGTAATACAATCCTTGCATTTTCCGGTTTAGTATGTAGCATTAATTCCGAATACTTTCTAAATGCCATTAATGCAAACTCTTTAACATCATTTCCAATATCCTTTAATTGCTTACTACCTATACAAATTACATATGGATTATTAGCATCAAATCTGATATACCTTTGGCTTTCTTGCATATATGATACAGGGCGATGTCTTACAATTTCATGTGATATATCTCGACCACAAGTAACATATGCCAAAAATTTGGTGAAATCAGAAGAGTTAGCATATACGGCTGTGATATCAGATAATGTCACTTCTTCTTGATCAAGATCTCCACCAATTTGTAATTCCAGTGCTGCCAGTGCATCAATTGTTTCCCAATGACTTACCATTGATGGTAGCATTTTAGACATTTTATCATATAGTGTAAGATAGAATGCAACCGGAATATAATTCAAATCATCTTCAAGGAATAATTCAAGAATTTCCATGAAAGCACGCGGTGAACCTTTGATAATTACAACAAAATAGTTTTCAATCTCCGTTTCTCTAACATTTACGAGTACATATGGATTATTGATTAATAAATCATATACCATGGTAGCTTGTGTATCTTCCATTACTGCAGTATATTGTAATTGCCCGAATTCGAAAATTGAACGATGTCCTTTATTAGCAGCAGATGCTAAGAATTTACTAATTGAATTATCCGATATTGCATTATAAGAATTATAACAAATTCTACCAATGTGCTCTATTACAATTTCACATGGAGAATATTCCGATTCAAGTTCTTTTCTTTTAGGTGAATTTTTAAATCTATTCTTAACCAATTTAGCAATATCAACCAATTCACAAAAAGGTGTTACGCATGTTAATTCAATTTCATTAATCTTTTTTTCTTCATTTACGTCCATAAATATTTCCTTATATATAGGTTAGTATTCACTAATATAAACTATTTTAAATAAATATCAACTATTTTAAAATTTTACTTGACAAACAATAACACAGATGTTATCTTATTCTTAAATAAATAATTCAAGGGGGATAAACATGGAAGAACTTATCAAATATATCGAAGCTAAAAACATAAAAAATCAAGCATGGATGGCAAAAGATCCAGTAAATAGAATTACTGGTATAATTAGTACCGACCCTTCTCATTGGGAAGCTTATGGTATAACTACTGTTGAACAGTATAAACATTATATGGTAAAAGAATCATATATTGAATTATATAAATCTATTCATGGTATTAAACCTACGTGGTTGGATTTTAATAAAATGACTATTGAAGAAATGAATTCAGAAATGGATTCATGGTCTGCTATGTTAGATGAACAGGCAGCAGCTACCAAAAAAGATATTGCCCGGCTATGTGCCGAATATCATTGCACAGAAGATGATTTAAAACGGTGGGATGTTATTTAATATAATAATTTTTTACTTGACAAATATCGTATTAATTGGTATGGTATTTGTCAAGTAATAACTTTAATTTAAGGGGACATTATGATACTTTCAAATGATAAAAAAAAGCTCAAAATGATTGCCAATGATTTAATGGGCATTGTCAATGGGGGCAGACAGGAACACTATGATTATTTCATTGCACAATTGAATTGTAAGCATAGAACATTACAGCAATCTCTTATGCGAAATGTTATCATTCCACTTATCAAGATGTGGGCAGGTAATATGGTAAAGGGGTGGTATGATTTAAGGAATCAAGCAACATGTGAATTGTCTGAAAAAATTCTTAAGGATACCATTGAACCATATGAAAAGGAAAATGGTTTACCATACGTATAATAACTTTTTACTTGACAAATATCGTATTAATTGGTATGGTATTTGTCAAGTAATAACTTTAATTTAAGGGGGACATTATGAAGACATTGACTGCCAAAGAATATTATTTTGCCTGTGAATCAGCATATCAACAGCTTGATAATAAACTGATTACAAATGAACAACATATTGTGATTTTAGCAGAACTAAGAGAATTATATGAAAGGGGATTATAATAATGAAAATATCGGAACTGTTACTATCAAGATATGAAAGAACCCAATAAGGTTATATTAAAGGAATTTTGGGGTGATAGATAGGACCATTAAATATTATAAGTTAAGAATACCCACGGAATGGAACCATGATACTGAAATACTATTTACAGATGAACAATTTAAAGTTATTAATATATTTGGTTGATTTGTATAAAAAGATAAAATGTGGGCAATAGAAAATAAAATAAAATTATTATAACTTTTTACTTGACAAACAATAAATAAATTGCTATCTTGTTTATAACATTAACACTTAAGGGAGAAAATGACATGAAAAAAATTACACGAAAAAACTTGATGGCAGCACTAAAACAGTTGAACGGCGTAGCAATAGCATCTATTGATAGTATAACAGAAGTTAAATTGACAGGTGGTAAAAAAAATCCACATAAAGACCGGGTAACAAAGGTTTTAAAACATGGTTCCATCATGTTTGCCTGTAACATGAATAACAATTCCTATAATGATATGGTCAAACGTCGGTTGAAAGCAGAGGGAAAAGACCCGGAATCCTTCAAACTCAGCAAACGTGTATGGGGCGAACGTGTTCCCAATACCCCATTTGTACTACATAAAGGGCAGGTTTATGTGGAAGCAATCTTCCTAAAAGCTCCCAAAAATGTATCTTATCTATTAGATGGCAAGCCCATTGACAAAAATCAGATTAATGGATTACCCAAAAAATCAGAAGGAAAACAGGGCGGTCTTGATAACAAAGTTGCAATCAGAACATACAAACTTGATAGTATTACTAAATTGAGAATGGGAGCTTTGTCAGTCGGCTAAATTTGAAGGTATAGGGCGACCTTGACCGGTCACCCTAATACCAATTTAAAACGCCTTAAACATATCAAAAAACTTATTATAATCTATTTAAAATATTAGTTGACAAACAATAAATAAAATGATACCTTGTTTGTGTAAGTTAACTAAAACATTTTTCAAAGGGGCATTACATGCAAAAACTTCTATCACTCGGCAATAACAAACTTGATAATTCCATTCTTGGTTGGTCAATTACTCCAATTAAATCCTGTCTTAATTGTGCACAATGTAAAGATGATTGTTATGCAATTAGACCATATAACAGATGGTCCATTGTTAAAAAAGCATGGGACCGAAATTTTAATCTTGCTAAACAAGGAACATTTTCGGCACCTATCATTGATCAAATTAAAAGATCAAGAAATTGTTCTGCAGTTCGTGTTCACGTGGCAGGTGATTTTTTTAGTCAAGACTATGTTGATGCATGGGTTGACATTGCTAAATCCTGTCCTGAAATAAGGTTCTATACATATACTAAAGTATCACACCTTATGGACCTGTCAATCCTTAAAAATCTACCCAATTTTAATCTTATCAACTCCATAGCTCCTGATGGGAAACCAAATTTTGGTGATGCTGACCGAGTAAAATATTTACAAAGTGTAGGATATAAAGTTTGTCCTGTTACTATCAAAGAAAATACAACAGCAACATGTGGTGGTACAGGATGTACTTTATGTCAAACAAATGAAAAAGTGTGTTTCCATTATCATAAATGATGGTGGATAAAATGATACTTTTACTAATTTGTAAATTACTAATAATTGTGATATTGATAGCATTTAAAAAATAATAAAATATTACTTGACAAACAATAATCAATTTATTAAATTGTTTGTCAAGTAATATTTATTTTAATAGGAACAATAAATACATGAATGAACATAAAACTGCAATTAGTAGAACCAAAGAATCAAGACCGGTTAGAGATCTTTTAAAAATTGGTGCTATATGTGGTAGGGTGTTAGACTATGGATGTGGAAAGGGTAAAGATACTGAGTTCCTGTTAAAAAAAGGATTTGAAGTACTGTCATATGATCCATACTATAAACCAATTGACATGAGAACAGCAGGTAAATTTGATACTATTATATGTAACTATGTATTGAATGTCATTGAAGATGAAAAGGCTCGCATCCAGTTATTTAAAACCCTTATTAATCATTTGCATAATGATGGTAAATTGTTTATTACTGCCCGACCTGTTAAAGATATAACTGCAGCAGCAAAAAAAGGTTCGTGGATAAAATATAAAGATGGTTTTATCACTGGTAAAAAAACATTCCAAAAAGGTATATCCGGTGAATATATTAATGAACTTTATGCAATGGCAAAAACTATTATATCATCTAATAAATTAGATCACTATGTATCTAATAAATTAGATCACTATGTATCTAACGCAAAGTATTCTATAATATGTATTCAAAGGGCGAAATTCTATCCAAAATTATGATTTAAACCTTTAGGTGGTAGTAGGGTATAATAAAGGTTTTAACTTCTCTTAAATGGCATGTTAAAGCCTTTTAATTTTTATACAATTATTAATCAATCTGTTAAAATAATTCTTGACAAATACTAATTCATATGATAAGATAATCCATAATCAAAATTTAAAAGGAATTATCATGGAAATATTAGTCGGAATCAGCATTTGTATTATATGTGTAATGGCACTATTTTGGAAATGGGGATAAAAAAATATTAATCAATCTGTTAAAATAATCATTGACAAATATTATAACAGATGATAAGATGTTTTTAAGATCAAAACATAAGTAAACAAAAACATATAACTTAAGGGGATTTATCATGGCTCACGAAATTATGGAACACGACAAAATGATGTCAGTAAGAGAAGTACCTTGGCACGGAATTGGTGAAATTTTGAAAGATTATCCTACAATTACAGAAGCAATTACAGCAAGTGGTCTTAATTGGGATGTATCCATTGAACGTATGAAAGCTATCATGGGTAATAACCTAATTGAAGTCCCTGATAACTTTGCTGTAATAAGAGAAGATACAAAAACGGTTATTGGTGTAGTTGGTAATAGGTATGAACCTTATCAGAATTCTGAAATGTGGGGATTTATTGATAATTTCCAGAAACAAAGTGGTGTTAAACTTGAAACCGCTGGTTCTCTTAAGAATGGTAGAACTACATGGGTACTTGCTAAAAATGGTAGCACGGAACATATTAAAAATGACAAGATTGATGAGTTCTTTCTTTTCCGAAATTCATTTGATGGTTCAACACCAATATCTGTTATGTTTACAAATATTAGAGTGGTATGCAACAATACATTGACTGCAGCAATTAAGGGTGCCAGAAATATATATAATGTTCGACATACTGCCAGTGCTGCGGATCAAATCAAAGAAGTACAAAAAGCACTTGCTCTTAGAAGTAAATATAAAAGTGCAGTTGATGTATCATTTGACTTACTTGTTAAATATGACATGAATGCAACTGAGTCTGAAAACTTCCTAAAAGAAATCATCTTCCCGGAACCCAAAGGTATTACCCAGAAGATTATCAAGGGTGAAATTGTTAATAAACTTGGTGAAGCAACACAACGAGCACATACAACACGTAACAATAATATTGCTGATATCATGGAACTAATTGAAACGGGTGCTGGTGCTGATATTCCCGGTGTTAGAGGAACTGGGTATGGTATGTATAATGCACTAACCGAATGGGCAGACCATGAAAAATCTATCAGAGTTATGCACGGTAGAAATGAAGCCGAAGTAAGATTTGAAAATGTATTCTTTGGTACAGCATCAAAATTCAAAGCAGCATGTTTCAATGAAATTATGAAACAGGCAGCATAAACAACATCTGTTAAACTAAAGGGGGGTGCTCAAACACTCCCCTTAATGGAAGATGTTTAAACAACAAATGTTCATACGTTTACTTGACAGTAAGTTACAATCCCTTATAAGATGTCAATAACCTAACACACTGTTATCAACCACACCCGATACCACCAACCAATACACCAACATTCTGGTTTCTCACTGATTTACAGTATTATTCTTACTTGACATACAGTAATATACCATGATATACTTTATCATAGTCGCACAATATACAAACAAATAAGATTACTATGAAGTATCATTATTCACCAATTTTATCAATTAAAGATATTTGTTAAATTGTTTGAATGGAGAATTAAAAATGGGTCAACATGATTTTGCAAAGATTAAAAAGTTTAGTTATGCAGAATACATAAAAATGATGTATTCATCTAAATCAATGTATGATGCCAAAGAATTATCATTATCATTCAGTAGTAAACATTTAAATCGATTCTTAAAAATGAAACACAATGTCATTAAATGGTATAACAATCTTAATCATGATGAACAATACAAAATTAAAACATACCTACGTACTGATTAGATATCAATTATGTGGTATGGAATATGTAACTGAATAGCATGATTAATACTATTAGTCGTACCATTTGATTTATTTAATCTGAATGCTACCACTCTATCTGAATGCTTAATAATATTCGGATTCCTTTTAAATCCTGCAGCATTATTAAATTGCTTCCAATCCGGTAATATATTAACATTTGTTAAATTATGATATTGGGCAAACTGTAAAGCAATCTTATCAACTCCTCTTGCCTTACCACTTATTATTAATACAGATGACCAACTATTAATCTCTTTAAAATTTATTAACATATTTATAAGCACTGTTAAATTGTTAAATATGTTTGCTTTATCTGTGTAATCCCTTGAACCAACAACGGCAATTACATATTTATTATCCAAGATAGATAGTTGGTTATCTGGTATATCATGAATGTAGTCAACCATTAGTCAAAAAACTGTGTAACCATATCAACATTTTTATCATATCCAGTCTTTGCCCAACCTTCACTATCATTTAGCCTAAATCCACCATTACAGCCAATAATTCTAAAACACGGAGTAACTTTATTACATTGAATACAATACCGCTCGGTCATTGCATCATCCTTTATTGAATGCATCACTTCTTCCACTGTTCCACATTCTTTAC
>JAOZRH010000001.1:159431-163424 GCA_029931905.1 Fidelibacterota bacterium | reverse complement strand
ATTGCATCATCCTTTATTGAATGCATCACTTCTTCCACTGTTCCACATTCTTTACACTCATATTCATATAAACTCATTTAAATTCACCCTTTAAAGTCTTTGTTATGCAGCAATAAGCAGATTAAGCAATTCGTCAATTCGTGTGTCATATCCAGTATTCTCAATTCGAATATTCCGATTCAACCAATGAACATTTCTACCACTAACAGTTACTTCTTTACGAAATGATGGAAGATTCAATTTCTTTGATTTCAATAACATATTTAATTCTTCAACCATATCTTTCTTTGTTACTATATCAGCCACGTGAATTTTTCCTCTCTGTTAAATTATTTTGTTCCTTTATAAAATTTAAGGGTTGCATTATTCAAATTAAATGAATGATTCTGCAACCTTTTATATACTTCATTATTATTAACAATAATTCCATAAGTATCTGAAACATATAATAATAAATTAATGTCATCATTCGTATACATCTTATCACAAACATATATAATTACTTCATCATTTGTTAAATTAATAATTGTAGATATGATATAATCAAATTTATCATCATTTGTTAAATTCTCAATGTCACCAGATTGTGTTTTAGAAAAGATTCGATTTTTCTTTAACTCACGGATTATCTCTTTGTCCAGCTCAGATACTACTTTCTTTTTCTTTACCAATGTTAAACTCCATACAATTTATCATATAAGTTGATTTGTTAAATTTGTTGCCCATAATACTAATGATTCTTAGCTAAATATCGACCATCCTAATTATTTTGAAAAATTACATTCCTCTTATATATAGACTATAATCTCTAATCTATTCTAAATAAATTGTCAATACCTTTTAATATTTTCTCATTATCAGGTTTATTAACAACACATTTTCGCCATGATGAATACTACATAGTATCACGGCTTCGTCGTGTTCTATAAAAGTTAATAAAATTATTAGGGCTATTATACATATTAGCAAGTAAATGACTGAATCCACAATCCCCACTAATATATACATCACACAATTGTGTTGCAATATCTACTATCTCATTCCAATACTAATCATCACCAAGTAAAGTAATATTCCGATCTGTCCCCCTCTCTATCTCTGTTAAATTCCTTCTATAAACATCCTTATTAATAATATATACATTCTTATAATGAGAAGGCAAACTGTTAATCATATTGATTATCATTCGATTAGTCTAATTCCTCTCTACATGATATGTCTTACCCGTAGTTGGTAATATTAATACTCGATCTTTATTCATCCCATTATAATGATTGATAAGCTGTGGAACTAATGGAACATGGGGAAATGCAGTATCAGATAATGTCCAATTCTACCTACGATAAAATGCATTAACTTTCCAATTATGAAACCGGGGCTATATCTGATTAATATTATATCTTTCTACTATATTACTTGGTAGTGTAACTGATGGACCATCAAATAATCCCGGACCATACTTAATCAAATCATTAATCCCTACCAGATTCTTTGATATATCATTATCGTATTTGAAATATAAGTTTTCCTAATTAAACCGCTTAGGATATAATGATATAAGCTTTCTCTTTATATTAAATAAGATGTTAGCCATTATTGACTAATCACCAAGACGCATCTATATAAAGAAATCAGTGTTATGGGCTATTAGATAATATTTACCATTCTCTTTCAAGAATCTACAATTTTTAGGGTCTGTTAAATTTATCTTATCAAGTATCTCCACTGTTAAACTCTCCCTTACTTTTTCTTTTCTTTGAGATCTTTTGTAATTTGTTTTAATCCAGCATCTCTATCAGCTTCATTAGGATATACCCAATAGAATCCATCACCATTACTTAGCTTGAATTGTATTGCAGCAAGTCCATCATTACCATCAGCATTCTTAGCCGGCGCTTCTTCATGAATAATATGATAACCAGATCCATCATTGCTCTCAGGTTCGGCTATTGTTGGTGATACATTATCAGTGAACACTGCATCATCAAATGTTACAATATTATCCATGTTAATAGGACGATTAGTATACTGTTTGCCTTCTTGTCTATCAATTATTACTACTTCTGTTGGAAATATCCACATATATGTTACCTATTATCATGTAAGTTATTTTTAAAATTGGTGTATTATAGTTATATCTGTTAAATAAGGTGAGTACGGTTTAAAATCTATTGGTAATGTTGCTGCTCTATCAAATTGATTCAATGGTTTCTCTATATAATATGGTTTGGTGTTATAATATATCTCCATTGCTGGCTTATATCCTTCATGTACTAATGATATCAAATGTGTTAAACCACAGTCACCGCTTATGTAATGTATTCCAGTTTTCATTATGTCAAGCATTATGTTCATCCATGATACATTGTTTCTTATAACACTTACATTATTACACGATCTTATTACATGTTCAAAATTGTCTGGTATGTCTTTAGTAATCAATTTCACTGGTTTGGTAAGTCCATTAATAATCTTGATTAGTAATTCATCTGACATATTGCGTTCAACATTATATTTCTTATTACGAACAGGGAATAAGAATACATTTTGTTTATTAGCATTTGTTGGATTAATACAAAAATGGGAAGGGTCAACAACATGCTCCCCCTTTACTATATCATTGAGCTTTATATCATGAGTATCCAGATATTGCTTAAATGCCCATACATTACCACCACTAATCAATTGGCGTACATTATACCAACCCGGTGCATTAACTTCTATATCTCCCCATACATTAGGAAATAAACTCAAAGTCAATACTATATCATTTACCAGTAATCCACCAACTCTATTCAATGTAAAGAATAAATTACCATTGTTAAATCTTTCAGGTTGTCTATTAATCAGTTGATACTTAAGACAAAATAACATACAGGATAACATTGATAAATCACCCAACCTCATTGGACTTCCCATCATTGTAGTATCCACTGCAAGATAATGTTTTTCATCAATATCCAACGTACTAAAACTTTTTGTCTTTAATTTAAATATCATATCATCTTTCATATTTAATTAATTCTATTCAATAATATTACAAAAATATATCGCTTATCATATCCATATAGTATTTATTAACCATTCTTTCAATTATTTTAGCAAAAGGAAGATCATTATTACTTTTCCACTCAATTGTAACAGTATTTTTAAAATTTACATCCCATTGAATAGATTTGACTTCATCTAACTTCATTAATTTATATGATATAATATCACGTAATGGTTTACTAATATAATAATTACAATCAATTTCAGTTACTTTATTATATAGATCAATATTATTCAATGATTCTAACTCAACTACAAAATCTACCATACTAACACCCGGTGCTAACATCACTGTAATTCTATCTTCATTTACATTAATAGAATTTCTTAAATCATTAATATATCTAACCCCTTTACATTCTCTAATAGATTTCATATTAATTAAATGCATTAACAACATTTTTAACTTATAATCAAAACCATAATCAGATGAAAAATGTAATTGATGATCATTCCCATTAATATAATCTATTAAATATGTATTGATAGTGTGCATTACATTATAATACAACTTTGACATTGATCTGAATAATTCATTGTAATTTAAATGAATACGATGATGCTTTATATCAAATATTAAATTACGACCGAAGCCTACTTCTTCTATCCAATTAGATACTCTAAGAATTTTTAAATTGTTAGTAAGATCGCTGGTAGTATATCTATTAGAATTATTCTTAAGACATTTAAATAAATCATCAAAGAATATACTCAACTTTAATTGATTCATAGTGATTATTATAGTATTGTATTCAAACACTACCGCAGTTACACCATGCACCATACTATTATCTAATGCAAATTTATTAAGCAACTCTACTAATTTATAGAATTCTTCATTGACAATCCCTGTTAAATATGATACATTTAATTGATCTGAATCAATCTTTAATTGATCTGAATCAATCTTTAATTGATCTGAATCAATCTTTAATTGATCTG
>JAOZRH010000001.1:139091-159331 GCA_029931905.1 Fidelibacterota bacterium | reverse complement strand
TACAAATACTTTACCAGTTCTTATACTTTACCAGTTCTTATATGTGAGCAAACAAAATGTTTATTACTTAATATTTATCATTTCTTAAAGTAGTTTAACTTGTATTCGACTCAATGTAATTATTTATGAATTTAGTTGCAAAATTATTTTCTTAATATAGGGTTTTATTATGGGTTAATATTCAATTTGAAACAGTTATATTAAATGTTAGTTCACGTCCATCTGTTAAACTTATAATAGCTGGTTGAATACCATGTCCACAGCAAGATGCTATAGTGGTCAAATTAGCTGCATTGAGCGCTGCGACTATATCAGCTATACAATAATCAATTTCGTGGATTCTACCGTTAATTGGCATAGGTATTTGGCATTCATATGTGCCCATGTCACAGCATTTCTTTGGTTTCTTCATCATCTGTTAAATGCCTTTGTTAAATATGTTTTAGTCTTTGTCTTTTGGTTGTCCATAAACACGATCTTTACCTGATCCAATTGGAGTTTTCTCTATTTTTTTATGAACATCTTTAAATCCTTCATCCATTCTATTAATGTCTTGTTGAATATCTGATAATTCTGCTTCAATGCCCATTAATACAAGATCCAATGTACTTTTTGGTAATTTATCAATGCTTCTTAAGTCTTTCACTTTTGCACGAAGGTTTGATACTTTAATTGCTATGTTCATTACTTTGTCCTTTATCTATTTTTTTAAATATTTGATAAGCTATATCACGACTTCCATTACAACATGTATTACAAATGTATTTATATTTACCTTTTCCATTATAATATGGTCCGGTGATTGTGACATATCCAGTTTCTCTTCTGAATTCTTGTCCACATTGACAACAGGGATACCAGAATAATAATGGGAATATTGTATTACATTTTACAATTTGTTTTTTACGTACCATTATACTTTCCTTATCAAAATAAATTTCCTTGGCTATCTATCATTCCTTTATATCCACACCATTTACATTTAGCGTGTTGGGAACAGCCATCATGCTCTG
This sequence comes from Fidelibacterota bacterium, assembly GCA_029931905.1. GTDB lineage: Bacteria > Fidelibacterota > Fidelibacteria > Fidelibacterales > Fidelibacteraceae > TCS52. The sequence continues at coordinate 158,318 of JAOZRH010000001.1, read as the reverse complement.
TTAAATCAAATGTGGGATATGAATGCCATCCCAGTTTATAACATGCAATATAACGATACCATTTATGGTTACGGAATATTTTGGGTGATAATAGGAATAGTATCAATGTTATGGTTAGAATTATTAAGCTAATGTCAATCATTTGTTTTCATCTCCTTGAATTATATAGTTGATTTCATAAATTTTCTTTTATAGCACATATTATAGCCTTCACCATGCAACAATTTATGTGTTGCACTGATCCATGATATGATTGGTCCTTTAAATTGTTCTTGTTGTTTGATCCACATATCAAATATTTCTTCTGCAATTTGTATAGATTGCGCATGTACTGGAAAAGTTTTTGCCAATTTTTTACCAGAGCATGTGAGTTCATAATAATATACAACATAAATGTCATTGGTATAAACATTATCATCCATTTGCACTTCCTTCTTATTAGAAATTGATTTAAATATTTTGTTGGTGGGTTTATTATGGGGTTAATATTCTGATTTATTTACCAATTTTAATAAATTCTTTTACAAACATAACAAGTTTTTGCAAGTTTAGGAATGGATTCATGGCAATATGGACATTTTTTTGAATATTTATCTGCTTGGTATCTACGTAGTGTAATAATACCTAATATATGAGCTTCATATAGGTCTAATTTAACGGTTACGTGCCCATTACCCTCATTCACTGCATATACATCAAAGCCCTTCATATCACAGAATTTGTTCCAATTAGTGGTAGTGTCCATTATTTCTTGTAATGTCATTTGCATTAACAGATCCTTGATCTTCCAGTTCCCCTACCTACCATAATGATAGGGGTAGTTTTTTTAATACCAAGACGTTTAATAGATATGGCATCCGTTATTTCGCCACATTTACATATATATTGCATTTTAAATCCACGGACATGCTGTTTCATTGGTTGTTTACATTTATTACAGATTTTGATCATTAAATACTCTTATTAAATTAAAGTTTAAATTATACTAATCTTAACTAATTGTCAAGAATAAAATGGATTGTCTTTTGTCTTGTCATCAACCCGAAATTTACAATCAGTGCACCACATTGGACCTTCCATGGTTCTATACTGTGCAACGTTTTCACTTCCACACTCAGGGCATACTACTTTTAGTTCAGCCATTGTTATCTTTTTCGAACTTATAGGTAATGATATTAATGTAGTTTTCATATAATTAACCCAATAATTTAAATATTTTTTTAAGTGTATTATTATTTGATCTTACATAGAAATATTTGCCATCAATACGACACCAAGTAGCACGTTTAATTCTGGTATCTACATGGAACATAACTTGTTTTTTTCCTTTATTATTATGGGTATCAAAATAGATACCTATACCACGGAATGAATTGTTATGTAATATTGTAAATAATACATATGCAGGATCAGCTTTAAAGAACAAATCAAATGCTGTACTATATTTAGGTTCATCTTGTTCAAGGTCAACGTAATGACAAGACTTTTTACTACCATCAAATCTGGCAAGTCCACCCGGTGCAAGTGATGGTGATATTGGTGATCCTATATCAATTCTAAGATTCTGTAAACATATTAATGCATGTGGATCTGAGTATTTAATAGGATCTTCTGGAAATTCATGGGTTTTAAAATTTGATATTACGAAATCAAACCATTCTTGAGTATGTGTTTTCAATGACATATTTTTACCTAAGTTAATTTATATAGTTAATTAATTGTGATATTACTGACCAACCCCTTTATCATTCAACAATTTAATACAACGTTTACACGAAATGATATCAGTATTGTATATTGGTGTATATACATCATCTATCAATTCATAATTTGATGTAGCATTTGTATCACAGAATGTTTTACCATTATCTTTAAGTGCATGAATGGTTCCACCTGATGTGATTCTACCATATCCAATAATGGAAGCAACTGACATATCTGCTTCATAATCACTATCGTCTTCAATATTATGTTCAAATTCTTTAACAATTTGCCAAAAGTATTTTGAACAACCTATCAAATGCCATACTGCCATATCAATATCTGGATGATCAAATAATTCATTTTGTCTAAGTACAGCATGAAATGCAGATGGCGAAAGCGTTTCGAATAATTCAAACCATGCATCGATATCATGATCTAATATTCTATATAGTGCAGCATCTGGATAATAGACCGATGTAATATTATCAACATCTTCTCTACATCGTTTTTTAAATTCTCTTAAAAATTCTTCTGCTTTCATTATTCATATACCCTATTAAAAAATGTTCGTTCTTTTGAAAATTCTGACGGTGTTTGTCCAATTGTTTCTTCATTAAATATTGGCATCATTAATCCAAAATCAATACTATGCATGGCACCGGCTTTAATAATATCATTGGGTCGAAGTTGTACATATTTAATTTTGTCATGAAATGAATATAGTCTTCTTTCTTCATTAATCTCTAATGCATTTTCATGACACTCTGTTAAAAAACTATCTAATGATGGTTTATTATCTTCTGAGAATTGTTTTCTGACAGCATCAATCAATATACTATAATATTTGATGATTCTATCCACGATCCACGTCAATATTTTAATTTGAAATGCAGTTATTCGGTAATTCATTGTATTAGTTTCCTATTAGTTTAAAAATGTTCTCAAATATTTCATATTTCTTGAACCACATATGTGAGTTACCCACTATATACCACCAATGTATGATCCATACCAACCATTTCATCATTAATAATCATTTCAATGATCTTCCAATTACCACCAGCAAGACCAGCACCAATCATTGGATAACCAATTCGTTTACTGGGAAAATTATGCTTGATTAATGCAAATACATTAGCAATTGCTTCATAATCAACATGTCTGGAATCTTCGCTACAAAATTTATATTGTGTATATGCATTAATGATCGTAAGTGCATGTTCCTTTTCAAGTTCAGGAACAAAAAACTGTGTAGTAATTTCTGTATATGTTCCTAATTTTGTCCAGTCTGCAATTACTGTATTTTCACAATCTGCTATATATGCTTCTGGATATTTTTTCTTGATCTGTAATGCAATCCCTGCACCGAAAGTGTGAAAACAGTTACATCCATGAACAATGACATCAAATTTTCCTTGTCGTGCAAGTGTAAGTAGATTACCTTTAATTGTCTTCATCCAATTTCTCCTTTGTTAAATTTTCATATATTTGTCTTAATACATCAATTGTTATTGTATCCAAATATTTTAAATGACCCTATCCTATACAATCATAATACTCACAGATTGGTTTATTATCTTTTAATAGTATGAATTTATGTTCAAGGTCTTTACTTTTTTGATACTATCCCATACCACCATTAATATTACCGCGATTTGTGGTGATAATTAATCCAATATCAAACATAATATGTTTGTATGCAATTTGTTTAGATGTTAATTCAGTTGTGTCATCAAATTTGTTAATAATTATCATAATATTATACCAATTTTATACATTAGAAAAATTAATTAATGAATTCTATTTTGTTTACTATACATATCCACAACCATTATCAAGGTTAATATTGATCAATAATTTCATTTGTCCCTATATTTTCTAATGAAAAAATATTTACGTGATTTGCCCTGAGAGATAAATCCATTACACGAATACTCTATACCAGTACCAAGATATATAAACTTTGACATATCACAATTAATAGGATGTCTGATATTAGATTGCATATCAAACTGCACAACTTTACCATTAATCAATTTTGCATATAATATTGTATCATTTGACATTAACATTATTCCTTATTTAGATTTATGCACATTTCTTTGATATTGTGACTATTGGCATTTCGATTGTTATTATATTTTTCACATCCAACTTTAAATTACATAAAAAAAAGTTATTTAATGTAATTAACTTACACTAAATAACTTTATATGTCAAGTAAAAATTAATTTAATAATTGCTGTCCCCTCTATCAGAAAATCTCTAACTAAAGTTGATAATGACAATCTACATTTTTGATCTTAAGAAACTTTACAAAAATTGAATATGCCTTTATGTTCCATTCTATATGGATATATATTATCAATTTAAGCTATAAAGTAAAAAGTTTTGTGCTTTAATATATTCTTGTGGATTTGAACAAAGATTTACCAAATAATAATCATTATAACATTTTATATAACCATCCATAATATGATCTACTGTTATAAATTTAAGACGTTGAATCACACCATTTAACCGAATGGTTATTTCATGAGATTTTAATCTAAATTCACCATTTGTACAGTTTCTATTCTTAAACACTGATAACAAATTGTTTATATGAGTGTCCATAACATGATGATAGAATGAAATTACACAAATAATTGTGATCGATTCATTTTCATTCAATTGTAGGATTGATACAATTTCATTATAACAGTTCCAATATTCAAGATCATGCATTATTTTGTTACACATTTCCAATTTCCATTATATCTATACACCCTACATCCACATCTGGGACATACACCATTAAATACCCCATTATCCTGTCGATATGCCTTTGGTTGCATATGCCAATTAAAACAATGACAAAATATTCTACTATTAGAGTTAGAATTAATTTTTTTCAATAGTATACATATAATTATAATTATTATAAGTGTCGTTATCATTTTTTAAATTCCTCTATCCATTTTTTTACATCCATATAGTCACCAATAAGGTTTCCACGGGAGCACTCTTTTAATTTACATTTGTCACATGTTGTTTCGCATGGACGTTCAACCATTTCCTGTATGATCAATTCAATCTCCATCACAATACATCGTGTATAATCTACTTTAGTTTTGATAAAATCATTAAAATCATCAACGTTAAAGTCTATATTATATTCTATTAGGTGATATTTACCTGATACTGGTTGGAAATAAATGAAGTTTACTACGGTATTACCTTCCAAATCCAATTTAGAATGTACATACATTGTCTTTTTCTTTATCGGTGTATTCAAACCATCCAATAATTCTTCTTCAAGTGTTAGGAAGATACTTTCAATTTTTTGTTTTATATTCATGTCTACCTCATGTAATATGTTTTTATCTTTCTCAATTAATACAAGATCATTTAGATTCATACCATTTATCTCACATTTGATGCTATGTTTTTGTATAATTCCTTTCTTAAGTATATTCGTGGTTATATTAATATTTTTTATCCTATACTATCACCTAATAAGAACATACCACAACTTGCTTTCACTTCTGAGCCGGGGCTTGCCTGAACTTTAACATCTGGTATATTGTTATGAATTTGTTTAATAATTTCATGGAATCTTGTAGATTCTACATATGGTGAATTGGTACATGAGTTATATCGCAGTATTCTCAACTGATGATCATTCTTATATGTCAAATGTTTCATAAGTTTAAGAAGATCTTTGATATCATGATCACTATCATTGATACCATTTAACAGCATATGATGAATTATAACTTTAGCCTGATTTGGTGGTATAGTATGTAACTCCATCCATGCATCAGCAAGGTCCATAGATTTAGGAATCAAATCCTTTCTAATGGATGTTGTACCATGTAATGAATAAAAAATTCTAAAAGGCGAAATTGCCGTTCTAAGGGGATTTCTTGGGAAGTCGAGCATAAAGACATTAAATAACTCCAAACCATATAATATGCTACCTTTATCAGTGGTTAAGGGCATTGTTGTTCCAATATCAATACCATCGATTCCTTTACATAACTTTTGTTTTATTATATACCTGATTATCATATCTGTTGAATCAATAGTTTTCATAAAATTTATACATGGATCACCCATTCCCATCCACGAAAGTTTAACATATTTTTCTTTAAGTTCAGGATATACTTTAACTTGATCTTCTATTGCATCAATTACGTTACTAACAATTTCAGCACTTTCCAAATTACGGAATGGGAATTTCTTCATTGTTAAATAACAAAATTTACATTTAATTGGACATCCAACACTACTTGAAATGAATACGTTAAATTTATTAGTTACCTTACCATAGTTGCCACCACAATCTTCTGCAATTGCATGTTTAATTGATGTTTCTGAACCATCATCATGTACATACTTAGTAACTTTACCATCTTCAGTTCTATAAATTTCCATCATTCCTCACTATTATTATATCATTTGACATGTTATCTCATGATAAATAGTGTAAGTCAATATATATTTTAATTTTTGGTTGCTTTTATATCAGAAAAGAAATGTATCATCAGTATTGCTAAGTGTTTTCATTAATTTCTAATAATGATTTAACCATTTTAACTAATACTTTAGGATATGTTTCGGGGTTGGTATGGTTAAGGATATCTAACCGATGGTAGGATAAAGAAGTGGTTAATATCAGTGGGGCAGCATTTTGAATTAATGCTGCTCCACAGTTCTATTATTCACTATTAACTCTTTTCAGAATTAAAGTTGAGTACTAACAGATGGGAAAGTGTTCATAATGAAAACTTTTCCAGTTTGGATAGCAACGAATTCTTCCCAATTAGAGATAATAAGTTCATATGCTTCTCCATTAACAACATCATCAAATTCAATTTTGTCGAGTGTAAGAATTCCACGTTCTTTACAGAATTCAAATGTATAAATCTGTTCATTAATAGCATCGGGGGTTCTATATTTCAAAGTCTCATTATATGCAAGTGCAGCAGCATTATCAATACTAAATGTGAATTTATATACATTATCTGTATCCAAAGTTAGTTCTACTTCAATTGAAGTTGTGTCCCCAGTAGCTACAAATTCTTTAATGAAATGCCAGTGTTTGAAAATGTTAGCAAAAAAGCTACGATATTCTCTTTCGGGAATTGAGTCAAATACAACTGAGTATTCCATTTCTTTTAATGTGATCATTGCGTTTTGTTTTTGTACCATTTTAATATACCTTTCATGTAATATGTTTTTATTTAATTAATTTAACTTTTTTTCATTACACACCAAATGTGTCATATTTAAAAGTCATTGGTTCAACTATTTGTGTAATAAAATCAGAATAATCAGCAATGTTCTTAGTATTTCCTATACTATCAGATATTTCTGTAATCGAAATAAATTGTTTCCCTAATAGCCGTTCTAAAGAGACTTCTGTTTCATTTATTTTAAATGCATGGATCACACTATATTGTGTTTCATATGCAGCTAATTTAGAATCATCAATTTCAAATGTTATAGTGTATCTAACGTCTGTTACTCTTTCTTTCTGCAATGTAAATGATATTGTAATGACATTTCCACCTACAGTATAGTCAATGGTTACCATTTTAATATCTTCCACATAAGCAATCTATGCTAAAAACATTTGGACTGCTTGCTTATCAAAAAATTCATAACCCCCCGCTGGGACTCCCGTTGCATTTATATCATCAAGTTTAAGTAAATTCATTTTGTTTTAACCTATAAAATTCTTTTTATATATAATTAATTTAGAAACATGTAAACACATCACAGCAGTCCCGTAATAAATAAAAGTTTTTAGTTTTACCAATTGGAAATGCCTTACCCACTGCTACCAATGTTTCAACTTCAATGAGTTTCTTTGTTTTAATTTCGGTGATATCAACAAGGGAACCAGTTGTGGCAATTATTTCACCAGCAGAATTAAATACTGGGCATTTATATACATCTAATGCAAAGTCATCACCAATTTCAAAAAACCTACATGGTATTCTAAATGATTTCGTTATTATATCAGTTAAATTACATATGTTGGTTATATCTAATACCATTGATGAAATATCAATATCCTTCAAATCTTCCGGCTTTAATCCATGAATGACATTGGACATTTCTTCATCAATAATAACTACATTATTATTGATTTCAGTATCAGTTTTGCCTACCATACAATTAAGGGGTATGTTATTAAATAACAACTTTCTAAGTGTTTTGTTAGCAAAGATATACTTATCATTTGCATCTTTGATCTACATAGCTAAATGGTTGTTAGAATCAACCATACTAATTATATTACTTGAAAATATATCTTTGAGAGAATGATGTCGAGAAAGTGTCTCAATTTCTTGCTCAAATTTGTCAAATGTTTTCTTATACTGATATGCTTTACATTTCTCTATTAATATGAAAATAAAAAGCATTACTGTTACTACGCCCTAAATTATTAAAAAAATATTATACATGTGAATTCCCCGTGCGTGAATGGTGTCGTTCATCCATTTTAATTTGTATTGTATCAATTTGAATTCGTTTTTGTTTTATTGCTTCATCTATCTTTTCTTTAATATTATTTTGCATCTCCATAATTAATGTTTCTTTTTCTATACCACGTTGGAAAATGAATAATACAAGTAAACCATTATTATCATAGATTGCATTATCAACCAATTGTTCAATTGCTCTGATAAAATATATATCCACATTTGTAAGTGGTTCAAAATTATACGTAATTAAATGTATACGATCCAATATCTTTGAATCTATGAAGTCTTGAATAGATTTCACAAATATATCAACATTCTCCTGATTTTGAACAAAACATATTGGAGTAAATTCAATAATGGGTCGCTTTGTATACAATGTATCAGGATCAAACTTTTTAGTTAGTTTTTTTGATTTTATATTGAATAGATCTGCAAATTTACATATCCATACATTCCTTGATATATATGTGAACAACAGTATAACACTTATGATAAGTGGATACTCCTTAAAGAAAATGGCAATGTTCACCAATATGGTTAAAATTTCTGCTAATCCCATTATTTTACACCCAAAACTCGTTGTGTGATTGCACCTGATACAATCGCCATTAATATTATTGCAGACATAAAATACATCTATGTTTGTCGTTGATATGATTTTAAATGTCCAGTTGGTGCAGCTATAATAAAATATCCCCACATATCATCTTTGTGAGTTATTTTACTAAAATATAATTCTAAGTCTTCACCTGCTTCACTTTTCATCGTAACAAGCTTTGTGTTGGGTGGTTGTGCATTAAACACTGTCATTGCATTTTGATATATTCTTTTTTGTCTGGACCACATTGTATCATCATCAATATTACCACTTAATTTTTGAGAATATTTAGAAGATGCAATTGGTATCCAACCATTTTTATCCATGATAATAACTAAGCTAAAACCATCAACCGGGTAAGAAAATTGATCTACTACAACTTGTGCCATATGAATAAATGAAGACTTGGTAATATAATTAAGCTCATACTTTGGATGAACAATATTATAATATTCTAATGGAATTAGTTTGGTGGGATCAGAATAATGTGATTTTAATTTGTCAATTGGTATCTTCTTATATTTATCATCGGGGATATTATCATATAATGCAGCCAGAATGTTACTAATTAGATTGGCACCAATTTTTGCACTATTACTATGTAAGATAAAATTAACTTTTTGTATTTCATTACACATTACTGACTAAACACCAGTTGAAAATAACGCGCCAAGTGTAATCATAAAAAACACAATAATATTTATTTTAGAATGTAATGGTAGTAAAATGTATTTTATTTTCAGTCTCCGTAACATATATATTCCTCATTATTTTATATTTCATACCAAATTAATTTAGAAAATATATGCTACGGAATTATCAGTTAATGAAAACTGTATAGATACTTTTCTATGCCGGATATAACCAATTGTTTAAATTTATTTACATCGCTTATGATGTTATCTTTGATAAAATCATCACCAATTGGTTCATATATCGGAATGGACCGTTTCTTTCCATTTAATTCAGTTGAAATGTGAATCGATGCCATTGATAACATTTCATTTGAATATAAAAATGTAAGATTATAAACCGCAGCTTTTTCGCCAGTTGATGTCCAAAAGATTGTACTTAAATGATAACTGGTTGTTCCAAGTAAATCATTCTTAACCAATTCAATTTGGTGATTATACCAATCTTTTTCAGTTAGTAAATCTTTGTCATCGAGTTCAATTATTCGTTCACCAACCATAACTTCACGTTGAACCTGTTTCCTAACTTCATCTTCATGAAATTCCACCATCAATGGTACAAAATTTAATGTGAAGATGGGTAGTTCTTCTTCCCACACAGTAAATATTTTGGGAATAGTTGGATCAGGAATTCCACATGCATCGGCTACTCTACCAGTTTTAGAACTATAAAACTCACTTGGTTTCATGTCGATACACTCATGTCCATTTTTCTTAAGACCTTCTAAATACTCAATTGCGTTCATAATTTATCCTTTTGTAAATATATGTTGAATGCTACTCTAATAAATTTCTATATCAACTGCTTTGGTAGCAGCATCTGTTCTATCATTATCCATTTGATTTTAACCCTTCACTTAAAAATATGCTTAGATCTGCGTATTTTACAAGCACTTTCTTTTCATATTCACGCCCTTTGTCTTTACCAACATACTTATATAGCGCATTTGATATGGTGGTATCAACAAGATATCTGTCGAGTACTTCATTTCCATGTTTAATATTTTCTTCTGGATCATATAGTGCACGTTCACTTTGAATGTTTAATTCTTCACCCCATACACTAAACATGATCTGCATCAAACCCCCAGCATCTTTTCCAGACTTTGCATATCTATCAAAATGACTTTCAATTGTTATAATACTTAGAATTAATTTCCATCTATCGTATTTGAATGCAATATCAATGATTTCCCTGATTTCTTTTTCTGGAATAAATGATTTCGCTTGCATCATACACCAATCTAATACAATAGCATTTCTATTTTTTAATGCTTGTGCTCTAATGTGGTTGGTATTCACCAATGATGCATCTGTAGTACGAATATATTCATCATAATCACTTTTTAATTGTACATATTCTTTATCCATTTCGGCTATATAAATTGTTTGATTTTTTATATATATACTTTGAAATAATATAAACAAAAGTAAAAGAAATCCACTTAATATTATAAGTAGATTTGCATTTCTGGTAAGGAATGTATCATTTGGTATTACAATCCGATCTGTCATGTACTGCTCCCAATTTAAAATTATTTAATATTTATTAAAAGGTCGTTACGGGGTGACTGATTCTCTGTCCATGGTGCTTACTCAAACCCCACTTGGTTGTGCGACTCCACACCCACCCCATAACTTGGCACTCAAACCGTCCATACGAGTATGTTATGTTCCGTTCTGCGCCCTCTAAGGTTGCCATTATAGCAATCCTTGTAAATATAAATCTTAATTATCAATAAAGTTATTAATAATTGATAATTTTGTACTAATAAACATATTTTTGATTATAGTTTCCAATGGTTCACCTTTTCGCAATCTAAACATAATTCCACTTAAAGATGAATCTTTTACTTCCATGGCAAATTCTTTTTGATCTTTTATATGTGCAGTTTTATCACGTAATATATTCAGTTCATTCCACATTTTTTCTCTGGCATTAATATATGGCTGAAAAAATTGCAAATCTTCTTTAAAATATTTTAAGTATTCTTCTTCATCATTTTCCCATACCAATAATGATACACGTTTCTGTGATATGGCACCGTTATCACGTAAATGGGCAATTGCAACATGAGAAGGGTTTTTCATTTTAATACGGTGGACTTTTGCAAGATCTGCATAATTTGCTATAACAAATCCCTCGTCCATCGCTTCACATTTATCAATTAGATTCTGTACATCTTTATATGATGTCAACTTTGCATACTCTGGTAGGAATATACCAAGGGTATCTGCTACAATACGAAGATCATTCAATCCAAATTCCACACCAGTATACTTATCAATTACAGCAAGTAGATATACTGCATCCACTGGATAAGGTTTTGTTACTCGTGATTTAGGTGATACCAATTCCAACACAAATGTTTTATCTCTTGCTACAAAATCAAATAAATCAAATGTAGATAAATTTAATACACCATTTACAATATCACTGTATACATGACCGGTCGCAGTTTCACCTTCAGCATTTGCCATTGATCGTGTTGAACATTTCCATTCACCATTATGGAAGTATACATTGATTATAGAACCGTCAATTTTTTCCCACACAACTGCATTATCAAAGTCCATTTCATCAGTACGTGGACATTCAAGATAATTAAAAAACCTATAGAATGACCGGGAAACAACTTTATAAGGTGCTGTATTCTCAAGGATTAATGCACGGCATTCACGCGTTATTGGTTCCCATTTAGGAGATTCAATCATGTCATAGTTCAAGACCATAATACCATCTTCAGGATAATCCCGCACTTTAATATGGAAATCATCAATTAACGCCTGTACACCATTTTTATTTATAAAATCTATTACTTTCATGATTGGTCTCCTCCTTTTTTGAATTAATTTAGTGTACATTAACATAAGTTAATGTAATTGTCAATAAATAATTTAACATTGGGTAAGTATTATGGAAGCAGCATTAATGGGAATGGTACAAGGTGGCTTGACTATGGGTGCAATATTGTCGATCATTCAATTTGTATTGGTATTATTTGCATTACTTTGGATTAAAAATGTAGTAACGAATTATTCCAATTATAGAAATGTTATCAGTAACAAACGTATTGCTTTAGGTTCTTGGGTTAGATTACCGACATCAACTGGATATAGCGATGTCAGAATTACGTCCCTTGGATTTAGCCGTGTCCTGTTGGAGAATGAAGATGCAGTAATTAATATACCAATTCTTCAATTCGCCAACATGACAAAGGTTATTCTCAAGAAATCTCCTGAAAATGTGGATGAAATAGAAGATTAATTGTTAATCAAATTACTTTGTAGTCAATTGGTTGTGGTACAAATGGGATCGATTTATTCAACGCTTCTACGGTCAGATTTCGGGTTATACTATAAATGATCTCCTGAATAAATCGATCCAATGCCATCACGGTAGTCTTTGCTGGGATAATCATTGGGTTAAATGAATTTGTTACAATCACAGTGACATCATTCAGTCTATTCTTAACCAGTTCAGGTTCTGAAAATACTGGATGGGTTGCCATTATAATAATTCTCTTAGCACCTTTTTCACGTAACAATCTACATGCTTCTTCCATGGAACCAGCAGTATCAATCATATCATCAAATACAACCACATTAAACTCATCAACATCCCCAATTAGAATCATTTCATCAACTTTTTGAGCAACATTTCTATACTTGACAATATTACAAAGTTGTTTACTATCATTCAATAGTGCAAATGTTTTAGTACGTTTAACCGAACCAAGATCTGCTGCACAAAATTTCCATGAATCATCGCCAAATGTGGGGAACATATTTTTTGCAACTGCTGTAAAGTATGCACCCATTCTAAGGTGAGTGAATTCGATATTATTACTTAAAAATCCTTGAATTTGTTCTGCATGAAGATCCATTGTGACAATTCTATCCACACCAGCAACCTCAAGGAAGTCACACATAATCTTTGCTGAGATTGGTACACCACTGGAATGAATCTTATCCATACGACAATATGGGAAATATGGAATAATAACTGTTACTTTTTTACCACCAGATCGTTTTACTGCATCAACCATTAAACATAATTCAATCATGTGGTCGTTTGGTCTACTGAATCCCTGAATAATGAAGGCATTCTGTCCACTTAATTGCTGTTTATGTTTAGTTTCAGGTTCGATCTTACATTCACCACCACTAAAAAACTCTGATACCATGGGGACCGTAGATTTAATACCCAAATGCTTTGCGCCATTACATACAATAATTGCCTGTGACATATATTAATAATCCTTTATTGTTTAATAATATGATTCCATTGAAGTTTCTGTTCTATTGATTTAAAAAATGTATCTTCAAGTCGTACCAATGTAATGGTATCTTTATTGATAACAACTTTAAGTTCTCGGTTTGGTTCTATATGAAAATTACCACGTCCATCAATCTTAATAAATAATTCATCGGGGGAAGTGATTGTTAAACTAAAGTTATCAGGAATGATAACCGGTCTTGAACTCATTGAGAATGGTGCTACAGGTGTAATAAGGATTGCTGGAATACTTGGATGAACAATAGATCCACCGGCAGACAAATTATAAGCAGTAGATCCCGTTGGGGTTGCTATAACAAGTGAATCTGCACAATATTTAAAGCCTTCTGCGGTTGGATCAATGAAAACATCAAGGTTTACTAATTTTCCACGTTCAAAGTTACTGATTACAATATCATTAACTGCAAATGATTCAGGAATTTCAGGCATCACATCATTATCTGTCATGCATAATGTAGGAATTTCCATCACGTGCTCTGTATTATTTGATATTGCTGTAAAAATTGATTCGGTGGTTTCCCCAGTTGCAAGAAATCCAAGTGTACCAGAATTATAACCAATGATTGCTTTTTTATATTTCAATGCAAACTTCTTAGCTGATAGTATAGTACCATCGCCACCAGATGCAAAAATGTAATCACACTCTGTTACATAATCTACAAATTTAACATGAGGGAATCCTTCTGTTATCACATTAATCAATGAATCAATATCGTCTTTACTTGTTTCAAATGTGTGTAAAAATAATTTAATATCATTCATAATCTTCGATCCTATTTATTGGAGGAAGACTTGTAATTCTATTAATGATAACTTTTTTATCACCCTTGCCATGTTCAAACAAATATGCTTTACCATTAGTTTTTGCATCACCTTCTGATGAACCATGTCCGATATCTCTACCGGTATAAAATTCACGGATATACCAATCACCATCCATTTTATGACTAAAGAAGGTAAACTCTGAATAGCCTTTGACTTTTGTAAATCTACCTTCAATATCTTCTAATACTGTTCCATCATCTAACATTATACTGAATTTATTATCGAACATTATTTTAGCCATATATATAATCCTTTTCCTTTGCTTCCCAACTACAATTCTTCAAATAATCGGTGTTATCATATACATGCCGTAAAAATACTTGTTGTGATTTATGCAACAACCGATAATCAGATATATCTATCCATGCAAATGCATCTACTTCGGGAAATGGGGGCAAATCTTTGAATTCTGTTACCATACTTTCACATTTAAAATGTGCAACATCACATGTCATCGGCATGATACCAACGAAACCATGTAGTTTCTTTTTCTTGTGTTCATAAACAAACTCAACATTCCATTGTTCACTATAGTCAATGATCTCAGAACAAATTGTGAGCAAATTAATATTGGTTTCTTCTTTGAATTCCCGCACCATGGCATCTATCATTTCTTCTTCTGGATCAATTTGACCCTTTACAATATCCCATTGATTAGGATGATGTCTGGTGGGATGACATACCAAAATCTTTCTAACTGGGTCAATTAATAAAATTCCACAAGTTGTAATCATATCTTATCACCATTTACGTTATTTGTATTATATTCTACAATGATATCCATTAATACCCAATGATTAGCCCATGGCGGAGTCTTAACATTAACTATCAAATAAATCTTATTCTACTTCATCATATTGTTTAATAATAGTATGGTTAGTTGGAACTTTGATAATAACATCTTTACCATTTTCACGAATTTTGAATTTATAAAATGATTTATCACAATCTTCTATTGATTTTGAAATGAATTCATATACCAACGTTTCATTTTCAAAATATACAGTTACAACCTGTTTATACTTTTTAGTGAATATACTTGATATTGTATCCAATTCATTGATATTTTTATTAATGACATAATTGTATGATGCCATAATAATAAATATTGTAATTATTATTGGCATTATTATCGATTTTAATGATAATGGTTTAAGTTGTTTCAAATTAAATTTTACCTATTAAAAAAAGGTACCCTATAACAGAGTACCCTTTTATTTATATATTATACAATAAGTGCATTCTTTCTCATTTCATCAAGGGAATATTCTTTAAGGAGTTGTCCGTTCCTGAATACAGGTTTCAGTAAGTCACCTGTAGTATGCCAAGTTTTAACTTCCTCAAGTGTTTTAAACACCCCACCACCCCGATTAATAAGAGCAAGCCGACCTTTTTTTGACCGTTTAGAACCGTCGATTGGATCTTTAAAGATGTCGATACCAATACCATCACAAACCTGATAAGAAGATTTGAAGGCATTACGTTGAGTATCCCGGTTAATTTTCTGATGAATATTTCCACCCATTCCAATTATATAGTTCTCTGCACTAACACCATTGTTCATAAGATTACCATAGATATTTTCTACATCAATTTCATCTACACCATCACCCCACAAACAACCGGTTTTAGGGTTTAGTACTTCAAATCCTTTACTGTTTTTCTTATACCCAAATTCATTAGCAACTGCCTGATAGACTTCCAATGATGTCTGAACGGGTTCACCAGAATCGGGTCTGAAAACAAACTTACCATCACGATTCAAAATACGTTCTTTAAACCGGGGAGTACCCATGGTTTTAATAAAGCGTTTCCAATTATAACTATCAATAACAATTGATATAATGCCAGTAGGATACTTTGTTAGCAATTCATCAACAAGATCAAATTCTCCTGCTTCACCTTTAGCAGTCATTATACTATGCTCAGAAGCATTCACAGAAAATCCAATGTTAAAAGGTTTATCAAATACATCATTGCCACCATAATACTTCATAGCACTTTCAACAGCAGGAATAGTATCAGTTCCCAAGTAATTAATTAGGTGACCAATACCAACTGTTTGTGCAGATTCATGACTTGAACTTCCGCGATAACCAAAATCATGGAGCATGAAAGGTAGAACCGTTTCTAAATTATCACTAGTAAAATTCAAATATTTTGTCTGAATATTTTTAATTATCCATGTTAATGTAGCACTGGTTGACATTGCCCAAACATGAGTAAAGAAGGATTCTACTGAATTGGTTAACCACCAACATTTAGGATCTGTGTTTACAAATGTCATCATTACATTACCAACGGGAACGGGTGTTCCTTCTGCAACTGCACGAATTTCGAGAGGTAGTCTTCCATCATATTCATTAACAATATATTCCCAACCAACACGATTAAAAATCTTATCATTTCCGAAATGCATACCTGCAAGATATGCAGCCCATTCAATATCTTCTTGTGTAATAACACTACCAAGGGCATATCGCATGAGTTTATACTGTAGTCCTGCAAATATTGTGCACGGAAATCGTGCACCAAGACGTGACTCAAAGTAAGAATAAACATACTCCGTCTTGTTAGGATACATGTGGTAATGAGTTTGTTTGTAACTATCTGTTGCGGTTATCCAATTAAAATCTTTAATACTTTCTTTTGTAAAGTTTACCATAATAATTCACCTTTTAATCTATTTTATCTTAGGTAGTGTTTTGTTGGGTGGATTGATCAGTATGATCTTAGGGCACATCCACCAGCACCACACTATATTACAATTTTATTATTTGAAGTATTGTATAACATGTTCATTACATAAGTATACACACCCTTCAAATGAGCTTATTAGTCCCAGTTCATAGATCATGATAAAACAAATATTCTGCTATTGAGTAATGTTGTTCAGAAACAAAATCAAAAACATTTTCAATATCTACCCACTTAACCTTGATAAGATCACCATTTGCTTGGAGTTTACCAAAGTTTATTGTAGTTGTGTAGAGCATTCCAATTACAGTGTCATCTTCTGATCGGTAACGCCAATCGGGTATCAAAAAACTACCTTGGCATTTCAATTTATTGGGATCTAACTTCACACCAGTCTGTTCATATACGATTTCGGTGCTAAATACTTCAAATGTTTTATTTGGTGGAAGATAATCAGTAATGAAAGAGTAATGTCTATCATTAAATCCTTTACCCATAAGAACTTTGTTGTAAGTATTATCAAATATTGCAATAATAGAAGCGGGCACTGATCTTGCACCGATACCTGCAGTACCATATATAATTCCTTTACGAAATTCATGATGATTTTCTATACTATTTCGAATGTGTTTTCTACGGGAAGTTGCAGAAATAAATTCACTTTCTTTCAATGTAAGTTCTGCAATTTGAAATTTGCCAGTATAGAATGGAAGAAATGAATCTCTACCACCATAAAGGCATACTGTTTGAAATTTTCTACTGACAGATTGTACAATTTTATCAACTTGTCTACACCAATCATCATCATATTGCATATCATTAATATACAATATTTCTGCATCGGGATATTTTTCTTGTAAAAAAACTTTACGAATTCGATAGTCTAAGGGGTTCTTTGGTGTGCATTCGAGTGGACTCAATCCTAAGAGTATCACCAAGCTACTGTGGTTATTTTTCACAGTATCTATTAGCTCTATATGAGCAGGTGTTAATTCATCTATCTGAAAACGTCCAATAATAACCCCACAATCTGCTGATATTTTATCCATTAATCTATCCTCACTGAAGGTTTGTTAAACAATTAATTGCAATATATATTAATATAAAATAATTATCAATAATTATTTTAAAAACTTTAGTGCAGTTTGGGCATCATATAGTTGATAACCACAATTGCAAGTAGAATCTGATAAATAATTTTCTATATTAACTGTTAAAATTGCAATCAATACAGCACAAGGCACTTTTAATTTCTTTATTCTAATTAAATAATTTTGATATGATTCATTTGGTTTTGGGTTTAATGCAAGGATTGCATCAATTACTTTAGAGGGAATACACAAATTGTACATAGTAAATTCTGTTAACTTAGTGTCATAAAGTAAAGCAGCCATCTTTTCAAATGGATGCTTTACTTTATACATGACCCTAATTGCCGTCACAATCTTTAATTCGTTTGTTACAGGACTCTTAGTATCACCAAATACTTCTAATGCAATTCTAAGAGAATGTGTAACCTTTTTATCAAGTGCTTTTAACCATGTTTGGTCTTCCATTAACTTCTCCTAATTTGGATAATTAATACATTATTTAATATAATCTAATCTATATTAGTTAAAATTAAAAGTCAACACTTTTTATAAATAAATATTTGGGGGTATCATTATACCTACAATTTGTGCATTGCCCTGTATTGGTGTATTTGTTGAGTTAATTGACATATTACCAATTGCTTCAAATTCTTTATTCTGTATATCAAGTATTGGATTAAAACCAAATGGCGAATGAAAAGGATATGACGGTATTGCAATCATTGCATTATATGTTATTGGTGATTTATCTAATGTTGTAATACCAATACTATTTACTTTGATTACACCAATTGCTTCAAATTCTTTATTCTGTATATCAAGTATTGGATTAAAACCAAAT
>JAOZRH010000001.1:123278-138991 GCA_029931905.1 Fidelibacterota bacterium | reverse complement strand
ACCAATTGCTTCAAATTCTTTATTCTGTATATCAAGTATTGGATTAAAACCAAATGGCGAATGAAAAGGATATGACGGTATTGCAATCATTGCATTATATGTTATTGGTGATTTATCTAATGTTGTAATACCAACATCATCTGTTTTGATTACACCAATAGCTTCGAAATTCCGTGACATTAAATCTAAAATAGTTGGTGCCAACTCACTTAAAGTAGCACCAATATTTATTGTATTAAATTCTGCCATTATGCAGGAATACCAAATCTATATGCATCTGATACTAAGATGAGAAAGTCTGTAGTTCCTGCTGCTTCTGGATCAATATTATATTCAGCATCTACTTTAACTTTGAGTATATCACCTAATGTACCAAATGAAGTATTCATTACTTTAAGACCAAACAGATTACCCTTAAAATATCTATAATTTGAACTAATTGTATCTTGAATTGCACCAATATCATAACAATAGTTACTCAATGACTATACATCAGGAGTAGACCCAACTATTGAATTTAATTGAAAATATGAACCACCCAAATTTCCCTATGCACCATGTGGTACAATTGCTTGTGTACCTCTTACTGTATACAGTGAACCCTGACCATACTGTTTTGATTTCATAAAACAAAATGGACCTCTATAATTTGCACTATCCGATCCCTGCAATACATAACTATAAATGTTTGTATAGCAAGGGTATTCTGCTGGATCATCTTCTGGATGAACAGTTTTACATTCTACAAGACCACTAAAACCGGTTGCATATCCTGCACCAACAATACCACTTTCACTTGTACTATGTAATATAAACTATCGGGCATGAGCACAAACATATAAACTACCACCATATGATGGTAAATTGACTCTCTGCCCATACCACGAATATTTATTATCTTCACTATTAAGAAAATATGTTCCAGTTTTTGTTATAGGATCATAATCCATTAGTACAGCAACAAAAATATAACCACCCTGTCGTTTAATCTGGAAGTATTTTTTTGTAACACCATCATCATTTACATGGCTATATGTTCTAACTTCTGTAAATGCACCACTTGAAAACCAATCTGTATCCTCAGATGTCTATCCTTTAGCAACTATTTGATCATGGAGTTCACTTAATAGATCCCCAAATGTATCATTTTCCATATAATCAATTCTTGCCGAGTTTGCACCCAATGATGTTGTTGAAATTGTCATATTAATTACCTTTTAATTATGCAGGAAATGCAACTCTATATGCATTCCGTTGAAATATAATAAAATCTGTTGTCTCTGTTGCACCATTATCAATAAAATTAGAAGAATTAACTTTAATTTTAATAATATCACCCAAATTTCCGACACCAGATGTAATAAGTTTTAAGCCATGAATCATACCTTTAAAGTATGCATTATCCACATGTTTATCATAAACAATACCAACGTCAAATGCTTGATATTTATTATTCCATGGATTCAATGTGTGATGTAATACATCATATGATTTCGGAGTATTTGTTAATGGTTCTCCTATATAACCCTATCCACCAAGTGGACACATAGCATAATTATAAGATGTTGCAGAAGTACCAGTGTATAATCTCGTTCGAACAGGACATATGGGTCCTTGATTTATAAGATTATTTAAGTCATGAAAACAATACCCATTTGTATATGCATATGTAGGGTATACTTCTGGGTCATCTTCTGGATTTGCAGACGTCATTTCAATACATCCCTGCTATCCTGCGTGAAAACCACTATATGTAACACCATTATAAATGGCTTGAAATATAGCATATCTTGCACTTGCAGCAATATATAATACACCATTTGATGATGTAGGAATGTAGATTGCATGGGATGCAGCAAAATTAGAATATGTTGCTATATTTGTCATTGTGTGGGTTGTTGGATTATAATCTTCCATAACGTGAGTATGAAGATATGTTCCATTATAAGAAATTTTTAAATATTTTTCAGATACACCATCTGAATTAAATGATTTAAATACCATATTATTGTAATATGGCGCTGCATCCTATGTTGTAGAATCAACTTGTGTCTAACCATGTGATGTTAAAAAGGTGCGAATTGCAGGTAATAGTTGCTCGTTTGTATCAGGAGTAGACTATTTAATAGCGATTGAATTTGCACCCAAAACTTCTGTTTGAATTGTCATTATGTAGTTACCTTTATATAATTATTACATTATCTTTTAAATTAATTATAATTATACATTTTTCAAACAAATATTAATTTTTATTATTTTCAAACTCAAATAAAACAGGTATTTTATTTACAATCTTTGTTATAATTGGAATATTGGATTTTTCAACTATGTTACGCACAACTTCTAAATTTAGATTTTCGTGAGCAGCACTGTTTATTGGTAAATTGGGCATCGGGGTTGGGAATGTTTCTTATGTTTCTTATGTTTCATATTTTTTCATTCTTCTCACAAGTTCTGTCTTATCAATTATTCTAATTCCTTTAAATATTTAATCGATTTGACAATTCGATCTTTATTTTTTTCTTTAAGATCATCTATGCACTTAATGTTAGCAGTCTCTATTACAACAAGACAATCTATGCATACATTATGGATATCACGTCTTCCCATTACCGGTGCCATTTTCCCATCGATATGCTGACAATAGTCTGACATTCCCGTTTTAACAATTTTCTCTACACCAACCAACACTGCAACACCATGTAACTTTTCTGTTTTTTTACCACATGTATCACAAAATTTTATTTCCATTATGCCACCTTATATAATTTTATTACAACATTTTCAATTTCTGACATCCATCTTACCCACGAGAATATAGTAATGTCATTGTCATACATTTTATAGTCAAAGTTGAGTTGATATATTTTCGTATTTGGATTTTCGTCAGAACCTGACCAAAATAAACCTTGATCACCTCGCACCAATTTGATACCAAATTTCTGTGCAACATTGTTTATATTTTTAAATGTAACACTTGAGTTTCCATTTTTAAAGATTTCGTCATTAATACTATCTTTATCCCTATTACAAAGTCCACACATAGTCTGTAAATTTTCGACAATATGGGGTCCACCCTTTGATTTTGGAATGATATGATCCTGTGTCAGTATAACTTCAAATTTTTTACCATTAACTATTTTAATACCATATAGATTCAAGTGCCAATCTGGGTGTACATTCTTTCCACGCTTTGCAGTCTGTTCCAGTGCATAATATTTACCTTCAATTCCACAATGAACGCATGTAGTTGTTTTCTTGTATAAAAAAAACCGAGGAGATTTTATATTATATTCGATACCATATGAACTAAGTTTCTGTCTTAAACCAACATATTTATGTACATATTCAAGTAAAACAATTCCTTTTCTATCATATGCATTTTCATTATTACATTGGTGACGATGGTATTTGTCCATATCAATATTAAGTTGTATATTGTTTGATATTGAGAGATTTTTCAACTCTTCAAATGTGGTATTACTAATGTCTTTAACATGCTTATTTTTCAGCAATCTAATAATATTTTTCTTTGTGATTTCGTGCTGTTTTCTTAATGCTGCATATATATGCTGCGTATTACGATGGGCATCTGGTGCAGTTAAATCTATATTCAAAATCTTTACTAACTTAGTTATTCTACCACCAATTCTATTAAGATTATCACCACCGAAAAATTCATCAGTTGCTTTCACACTCATTTCCTTCATCATAAGTATTTAAATTTAATAAGTATATGTACGATTATACTAAATTTGTCAATGATTATTTTCTATAAACAAATATATTTTGATTTGGAAACCGCATAGGGAACTGCTTTAATGGTGTTACTCTTAACCTGTTAATAACGTCAGCTTGATCTTTATATGTAGTTAAGTGAATATTATTAGGTTTATTTTGATATGGTAATGATAGAATCAAAAGTCCATTACTGGATAACATTGTCTTTAATTTACTAACGATATTATCAGCATCAACAAGATGTTCAATGATTTCAAACGCAAATATAATATCATATTCAATTCCATTTGAATTTATAAAGTTATTAACATCATCTTGGACCAATATTACTCTATGTTTGACAGGCTGAATGACTTCTTCGGCAACTGCCATACGTTCTGATGAATAATCAACACCCACCATTAACGCATTTGGTATAGTTTCGGAAAGAAACTTAAGTGTTTCACATGTACCACATCCGAAGTCCAATATAGTCTGATTCTTTTTACAATCAATGCCAACGTCATTAATAATTTGCATTAATGTATCTGCTGTCATAGATGCATTAATATATTTTGACTTATCAAAATATTCAGTGTTTTTATAGTGATTCAATGCCAATTGTTCTTTTTCAAATACACAGTCCATGTTACCTACCTTTGGGATAATTAAATGTTTTATTTCTACTTTCAAATAGTTTTCTTAGCTTTTTATGTTCCCGTTTATCAGCACCTAACACATATGCATATTTATGTTTAGGTGGAAATTCAATACATTCCGAATTCTTTTGTTTAGCTTTACCAAATAGTCTAAGTTGTTGTTCTATATCATCAGGAACTAAATGCCAATTCATTCCAGTATTATGTTTCCATGCATCATCCCATGGTATACCAAGTTCCTCGGCATATTTTTTATATGTATACTTTTGCCTAAAATATCTATCTGACACCAACTTCCCATTATATGGATTGATATAACGTTTGTTAGTTCCAGACTTTTGTCCTAAATAATAAAAGTTACAGGCTTGATATATGGTACCAATCTCTTTTGCGATAGGATCTGAATATGCGGTAAATAATCTATACTCCGTATTATTAACCATCCATTTACAGCACCACATTAAAAATGAACTTGCTAAGTTCTTTGGGGACCATGATATACAAGCACCACGACTAATTAATCTTTCTAAATTTTTTGTATTATCACCTAATAGTTTAGAAAATGCATTTGGTACATTAAATAAAATTACACCAGCAATGATGTCATTGTGATAACATGCAAACCAATGTGTAGTAAATTGGGACAAATTACCTAACCATTCATGCCGTTCTATGAATGTTCTAAGTCTCCGCTTTTCATCCATATCTTCTACAATTTCATATCTAAAATCAGAAACTTTTAAATATTTTGCATATTCTGCTGTAATACATGCATTATGGAGATCCTCTTGTAAATTATTTATTCTTATATCATATTGCCAACAATGTGGTTGATCATATGATTGTAACCGATTTAAATCCAAATATTATCCTCTTAAGAAGAAGCATTCCATTTTCAAGTATTCATATCGAAAGAAATATACCTTATTAGAACTATCAGTAGTTGTCATCTGAAATGTTCTAGCATATCTATTCTCAGCAATCAACTGTTTCAATTTGCAAGTTCGAATTGCATAATGTTCTATTGTATTATTAATATGGATTCTAAATACCCAATAATCAGCAACAGTTGTCATTATTCCAGATGGTCTTCCCCAACTCTCATATTCAACTACAACATTACCAGTTTGTGCACATTTGATATCTTCTTTTATTTCAAATGTTACTTGTCCGTTAATTGGATGATTGGTCAGGATATCATATTTATTATCCCTGTTATAATCTAATATAACTAAATTAGGAATGTTATTACATAATATCCTACCAACATCACGTTCACCTTGGTTAGCTCTTGATAAATTTTCTCTAAAGTTATTATGATTCATAGTATTTAATAGTATATCATATTATTCATCATTTTTAAGCAAAAACTTTGGATTGATTGCCTTAAAACTAATCTTATCATTATCAATCCGTCTACAAACAATTCCTTCCGCCACCATTTGATTATTATATGTACTAAATCTCATACTGAGTTTGATGATATCTTTAATAGTTGTAGATTCTTCAATACTAAATGTACCAAGATATGGTACCATTGTCATATCAAGTGCATTACACAATGCTTCCCGTTCTGCAAATGGAAGATAGCATTGATTAGTAATGTCCCAGATATTATATACTCTGAATACACGCTGACCTTGTTTCAGTTTATATTTGTTTTTCTGAATTGCAGATCCAATAATTTCACCCTGAATAGCCAAGCTAACATTATTTTCTTTACAATAATTGGTTAATGTTTCTTTAATATTAAACTTTTCTACAATATCCCACCAATAAGAACCATCTGGTGTGGGAAGTCTAAGATTTCTTGAACAAACACCAAAACCTTTACCTTTATCAATATGAAGTCTAAATATATTCCGCTTTGCAAGTTTGTTATAATAAAAAAATGTTGCACTGGTCCCATCAAGTTTTTCTGTAATGTAGAATTCTTTTCCTATATTTTTCTGAAGAATTGAAGGCATAGACTGAATCCTTACTTCATCTGTTTTAGGTATAAACTTAGGGAAGTTACCTTTGGTTTTCTTTGGAATAATAGAGAAATATATTAACCTAAACCATGCAAATTGAAGAAACCATTTAGCAACCGGATTAATTGGTACCTTTGTAGATCCATTATTCGTTTTCTGTACTGGTGGTTCATATTTAATTACACCAATCACTTCGGTTACATCATCACCTTCTTTAAGGTTGGGAATATCATGGGGTGACATAAATGCTTCCATAATATGAATTGGTAATGCAAGACCCTGACTGATTATACTTTTGCGAAATTTGGCGGTTTTCACCCTATATTTCCGTGGTTTCATAAATTCAAATATTGGATGTTCCGGTAAAATACTATCAATCTCAAAAAATACACAAAGATCCCCTACTTTAAATTCATCTTTTTTGACACATAATGTCCAACCAAGAACAGTTGATTCTTGAATAAAATCTGCACCATTAACATCAGTAATAGATATTATCTTCTGAATACTTGCTAATTTACGTTTAATTTCTACCATTTTGTTTTCCCCATTCCATTTTGGATTATTTTTACCAGACTACCTATCACTTAACCACACGATTTGCTTATTTTTAATTAAGATTGTTCAGTGAGCTACCAACCTTATTATTTGATATACTTTTATGAGCAATTACATCACGTTTTTTTTCCAGTATTAGCAACACTTAATCTTTTTTCGGGTAATAATTTACTCTATATATCTCCACCAGAAGTCATATTTTATCATATTCTTCTCATTTTAATTCTAATTCATTTTTAAAAATGTAGATATCCCTATACCCACTTTCATCATCACCAACAAATGCCGTATATTCGTCAATCGTCCAAATACTTGTTCCGTATATATCAAAATTATACATCAATTCCAAATTCTCGACAATCCACTTTTTCTTATATTGATCAAATGTATATTGACCAGCTTCGTCACCATCCAAGCTACCATATGATACTTCATCATCGTCTTTATGCCACACACTATTTGGCATGAAATTGACAGAATGACAACCTATAATATCAGACTTAAAAATTTTATTTAATCGTTCATCAACTTTAGATGATAATTCCAATAACTCTTGTACATTAAGTTTAGATATGTCCATGTTTTTCCTTTAAATTTATTAAATTTACACTAAATTAGATTATATTGTATAATTTGTCAAGAGATATCTATAGTACCATCCTTAAAATGTGGAGATTTATAAAATTTATCAAACTTTAATATTTGTTCCACAGTTAAACCACGGGCTTGGATACGCTCTAATCTATAACATTCATCACATACCAATTCAATAATTTGGAAATGTTTAAATATATCACGTGGAATCAATCCCATCCATTGCCCAAATGCAGATACTTCATAGTGTTGATATTTGGGTCCGAATAAAGTATACCAATCAATCTTTGTTGCCATTTCTTTTATTATTGTATCATACTCTATCTTACCCATCTTAACATCATCACAATTTATACAATCTACAATCTGTTTCTTAAGGAATCCTTTTTCTTTTTCATCAAAAAATTCCCAAATAAGATTATCACAATCACCAACGAATCCACCCGCACGCCTTGATACTGGCTCTTGTTCTTTTAATGAAGTTAGATATGTAGATTTCCCAATGGATATCTTTCCACAAAATAATTTACGCTTTGGTAGTTTCTTTTGATTCCATCGTCTAAATGACATATCTATTTCGTGGGGGATGTGCTTTCTACCTTCCATTATATTAATACCTTGTTCAATCAAATGTCTTAATATAGAAGATGAAATGTGTCGCAATTCACCAGAACAAGGAATGAATATCGTATTAACACCAAGTTCTTTGTTCCAATCTGCCATGGTAAGTTCTTCTGCAAGATCCATGGTATCATGTAATCCCCTGATCAAGATATCCGGTTTAGTATTTATTACTAACCCATCTGCTATAATAACATTTGGTGTTATCGGATTCAACGTCCATTTAATAAAATTGGGGTCAATGTTTTTCTTTGGATTAATCACAACACATAACCATACATTTTCCTTGCCGAACATCTGACATGTCTGTTGGTATACATATAGATGTCCAGCATGGAATAAATTGAAACTACCTGCATAAATTGCTCTCATTATTTTTCCTTTTTAACTACCAGCACCAACCACACAAATTCATCACATGTATCAGCACCATAATATTTTAAATGATGTTCCCCTGCTATAATATGAACAGACCAATCGTGTATTACGTCCTATAAGAATGCATTTTTTTGGTGGACCAATGATATAGGTGTTTCTGGTTTGTTATCAACAAAAGGAATGGACCACACCTGTTCAATTTTACGAGCATCAAAATCAAGCATGTTCATGTTTGAATCCACATTTCTCTGGATCAGTATACTTCTCGACTTTGATTGCGATCTGCTCAAATTTAGGATCAAATATGAGTTCAGTTCCACATGCACCGCAAAAATTGGCAGCACCCATATCAGTTTCTGTTTCACATTTTGGACAAATTTTCATTAGTTTAACCCCTTTTACATCTGGCATGTGGGTTTATGGGACACTTATCACATTCATGTGGGTCATGTTCGTACATCCTTGCACCACTACAATGCCTATACTCCCGACATCCTCGAATGCTATCACATTTGACTAACATCGATTATATTTTTCCTTTTTCATGTAAGATCATCAATTCTGTTCTAAGGAGATCTGTAATTTCAGACTGTGCTGCCATCAACATTTCGATTCTACCACCACCATGCACCTGTGTCAATTCACTGACTGACATGAAAGACTGTTTATCCCTGTCAACCACCCGAATGTCATAAGGATAATACCCACCTTCATCTGAATGAAATTTGTGCTTGATGATACCTTTGAATAGTCCCCTAACTGTATCAACCGTAATATCAGCAGGTTTCATAAGTAAAAATTCAAGTAACATAACACGTGCACGTTCATAATTGGGTTGCATTGCAGGTTGCTCTTGACATCTGATCCTTGCTGCTTCATTACGAGCAGATTTGTCATTGTCTTTAATACACTGAATGATAACATCATACTTTTTGTCAATCTTCCCTGCTTCGGACGCACATGAACAATGTCTACGTTCTTCAATTCGTTTTGTTTCGATGATTTGAATTGCTTCTACAACTGGTGATAACATGGCGATCCCCCTTAAGTTTGTTTAATTTAATGTAACTTAACAAAATTAACTTAAATTGTCAAGTAAAAATTATTTTTTACCCGGTTGTTTCCTATATTTCAAATATCCTTCAACAATAAAATACATATCTGACATAGTACCATCCGTGAAATAGTTATATGAATTGATACTTGTTTCTACTGTTCGCCAGAAATTAAGTTGTTTCCCATATAGCGTGTGCTGCTGTGCAAGATAAAAGGTTGCATCAGATGGATATGCTATTGTAAATTCTTTATAAAATTCTTCATATGCAATGATATCATCCTTTAATAATTCCATACGAGTATCGGTTGATATGCGCCGTAATTGAATATATCGAACATTTTCAAATTTGGACAAATACTTTACAATATCAAAGAATTCACTGATATTATACTGAGTTAGAACAATTGACACTCTAACATTGGGTCCACTTAAAGGAATTATAGTATCCCAATCTGGCATGATATGAGATCCCATCATTTTATAATTTGTTTCGGGGTCTAATGAATGAATTGAATATCCAATTTCTGCCCTCATACTTTGAATTACTTCCATCTTCTCTAATGCAAGTATCCCATTAGTACGAACACCAACAAGAAATTGTAAATTATTTTGAAGAAAATGTACAAGTTCATCTAAATATTTATATTGTAAACCATCAGCAGTCTGCCCGGTCATATATAACTGTTTAATATTATTGGCTTTACAAAAATTAAGAAAAGTTATGAAGTTTTCCCACTTCATAAAGTGATCATTAAGATGATCCAATCCATATAGCTCTTGTTCAATATCTTTACCAAGACAAAAGTAACAATTAGCATTACATGTTCCTAATAAATTTATGTTCGCAAATGTAGGGAGATCACGTTTTCTATTCTTATTAATTAAAGTCATTATTACTCCAAATTAAATTGTTTAACATTAACATTATAACCCGATTGTTAGTAGACATAAGCGTTTAGCTCCTTCATCCATTGACGAGGTATTCTACGAACAGTTTTAAGTTCAATTGGTTTGCCATCCTTATCTTGGGTCATAATTGTCCACCCAAATGAACTTAATCTTCCTTTATGATGACCTTTAAGTTGTGTTGGTTTTTGTGTATAAAATGTCACCTTATGTCCCATCCAATAACCACGGTGTATACCATGGCGCCAAATTGTACGCTTGATTATTGCAGCAGGACCGAATCCATTATACCACGCATTTACTTGTTTAAGACCACCTTTAATTATAAATGGTGATCCCAACTGTGGATAAATAAAATCAATTATAAATGGATTTGCGTTAGTGAATGATCCGACACGATCATATGGGAATTCTTTTTTGATAGGAAGGGCTTTTGACATATTAATCACCTTGAAAATGGTTTGGTGGTGCTGCTGACTTACTAACGAATTTATGAAAATATAATAGCAGTCACCACCGTTAAATTTCGCCTTTATGTATATTATATGGGCGCATAATATTACCAGTGTGGAAAAATATTTAACATTGCATTTGTGAATTCTATATGAGCATATTATATTTTTCCAATTGCACTTATCTTAAGTGTTGATCAATGAAACTAATCTATACTAATCTTAACTAATTGTCAAGTATAATCTAAAAAACTTTGAATAATTAATTCAATTAAAGGGAATTTCTCATATATTAGATTAATCTGTCTGTTTAATCAATGAACACATTATTGGAACTTGTATGTACTTCTTATCACCTTTAACGGTTGCCCAAAAGAGATAATATCCCTTTTCTGGTTCACTAGTAATCTTACCATTCACAACCTTAAATGTCTCTGTATGCCCACCATGAAGGGATGTGACAACGTCATAATCATGGGCTTTAAGTTCTATGCCTTTTCTTGACATACGATTCATAAAATCTCCGGTAGATGCTTTATATACAACAAACTCGGTAATCAAAATTCCAACAATAACCACCAACCATATAATAATTTTTTTCATACTACTCCTTTAATGTTTGATATTGATATTTACCACCAATCTTTATTGGTCATAATCTTGGTTGCTCACCGATGATGAATTTATGTCTAATATGTTACCATTTAAATATTCAATTAACTTAACTGCTGTAATATGTTGCAATTTATGAGTTATTGCATTTAATCGTGTTAAATTTTCTAATATTGTATCGATTCGTTTATAATTAATATCAGATGCATCAACCATAATGTCCATTGGGGCACCTTTAATATCTGATATCAACATGCCAATATTTCCATTCAAAATCATTAATGGTTGACTTAATTCGTGAGTAATGGAACTGGCAGTATGAATGGCAGTTTGTAATTTTTCATTTTCTAATATATCATGGGCTTGACGTTTAACAATTGTTATATCTTCAAGTGTTACCAATATATTAATTTTATCATCAATATTAATACGCTTAGTGGAAATTTGAAATATTTTATTAATTCCACCTTTAATTGTAAATGGAATTTCTTTCTTAGTAACATGCTCTCCATTTTTTATTGCAGACAATATTAAATTTCTTATATCACAAACTTTGCAACGTGGTTCACTTCCACAGATAAGAGTATCATCTTCTAAATATTTACAATCAAACGCTTGTCCACTATACAACCCAACCAATTGATCATCTAATTTATTAATAAACCCTCTCATTGCACCATTTACTAATCGAATTTTAGCATCCTCCCCAATTACGATAATAGCCAATGGAATTGCATTTATGAGTTCAATTAATCCATTTTTTGTATATTTAGATTTGTTCATTTTTTTAACCTTTACAACAATTTAACCACTATATAATTAATTATATAAAAAATGTCAACATAAACTTATATCATATTTATTGCACATACATCAAGTTCAATTAATCAATTGTAGATTTTTCATCATTATAGTTGGCAGCCCACCAAGGTAATGATCCTTATCGGAAAAGGTTGTCTTCAACCTTTTCCGATCGTGGGATATATTTATTCTTTTTTATATATAACAACTTCATATGTAGGATGATCCAATGTAAGTGGTTTTGGTGCTATTTCTTTTTCACAAACTGTATATCCACTATCAGTTAGAATTCCAATAATTTCTTTACGATCTTCCCAATTCTGAATATCTAATCTACAAAGTTCATCCATTTTATTTAATATCCTTTTTAATATTGTTCAATTACCTATAAAGTTTATACATATATGTATACAAATAATTTGATGGCAGGGGTACAGGATTTGAACCTGTGTAGGGTTTTACCCCCTCGATTAGCAGTCGAGCACCATAAACCAACTCGGTCAACCCCCTATATTATATATTCATTTACCAATATTTCGTTATATGCTAATGTTGTACTTTTGAAATATTTTTTTTACTTTTTCTCTAACTTCATCAGAAAGGCAACTATCAGTTTTTAATCTATTGTAGTGTTCTTTAAAATCCACTTCATTAGTCCACCACATTCCAGTATAAATGTATAAATTTTTATCTGGATCAAACCATTCTGAATATCTTTGATGATCAATCCGACCATCTTTAGAATGTAAGTCACATGAATAACAATCAGATTCTTTCCAAATTTCATCACCCATTAAAGACCAGCATCCCATTTTACCTTC
Source organism: Fidelibacterota bacterium (assembly GCA_029931905.1). Classification (GTDB taxonomy): domain Bacteria; phylum Fidelibacterota; class Fidelibacteria; order Fidelibacterales; family Fidelibacteraceae; genus TCS52. The sequence goes on along the minus strand of JAOZRH010000001.1, from coordinate 125,839 downwards.
TAATGCTGATGGATAATGGCACCAGTTTGGTTGTTTATATTGATCATTTAACTCACCATATGTCATCTTACCAATTAGTTCGTTACGTTCGAAAGGTGTTAGTTCATGGTAAAACTTTCGATTGGTAGTCATTAAACCTTCTCCTTAAAAATTACATATAATACATTACGTTACGTTAAATTGGTTGCGGGTGTTTTCAGGTATTCCCGAAAAGATCAAAGGGTACCCACGGTTATATTGTTATCGGGTGGTTGAACGCTACACATACCACTATTCTGCTGCCTCGCATGGTTGTTCCTACCAATCGTTCAACAGGTGCTTTGCGATGACCAGAGTATGATACCCTAACCTGATCAGTTTCTAAGCTATCCTAACATTACTATTTAAAATTCTTTATTGTGAGTTTATAGTGAGTTACATATCTTGGATCTGTTTCGGGTATTGATCCATTCATAAATTCTATATCAAGATCTGTAAGTGCCATCTGATTGTTTTGTATCTCACCTTTGTTTAATAAATATTGCACGATAGCGGATTTAAACTCACCTTCTTCCAATGTAATTGTCTTATCAACTTTCATTTATACTAACCTACATTATTTTTATAGAATAATCAATTGTTATTAAATGTATGTGATGGTAAAGAATCAAACTTCTATTTCCAAAAGGCAATTAACCCCTAAGTAAATTACAACCTACGCCATCACAATTACATATACATTACACTAATCTAAATTATTTGTCAAGTAATATTTTTATAATGTAAAAAATATTTCTCAATTACAGTCAATTCTACCATGCTACAACTTTCGTGTAATCTAACCACATTAATTAATTAATAAGGTTATTTTAAAAATTTAGTCATATCACACACTTGGTCATTTGACGTGATGGTGATTGTTGTTGTTTCGGTGGGCAACATTGTCATTTCAAGTTGATCATAGTCTCTCGTAATTGGAAATGATAACGTTTGTGTGGTTGATCTAAGATACTCACCATCCCATGTCCATTTTTCAGCAGGAGAATTCTTTTTCCATATCTCACATCCAGTTTTAAGTGTATGTACATATGCCAACCTACCTATATGACTAAACACCTTAATGTACCTATCTAATTCAGCAATTTCATTTGCTTCCTTATATATAGCTGGAAAATTTTCTTTAAGGTGTTGAACAAATATCGGAACAATCTCACGCTGATATGAAAGAATCTCCCCACCCATCATTGCATGTGGATGAAAGTCAACTATACTTTTAATCATATCTGGTGTAAAGTCAGACATTTTCAGGAATTTGTCACCGGAAACAAATGCACTTGAATGTCGCTCTAACGGCAAACGTTTATTCATGTTCATATGTGCATATGGTAAGTATATATATTCCCCCACCTTTGCCATCACATCTGTTGGGGAATGCAATCCACCAAGTATATCTTTATATTTTTCCTGATATTTTTTAACCCATGAATAATTCTTTCTGGCACGTTTGGTATATCCAGTTGTGTACTGTTTTTTACCATATGGACAAGATGATCTATTAAATATGGCAGTATCAAGCAGAATGCATTCATTGCGCTTGAAAAATGTACAATCATCAGATTTGCAACATGATACAACTACCAATTGAGATTTACTGTTTGCCGGTTGTTTAAATAATGATCTACCGGCAGCATCATGTACCCATGCATGTATATTTATATAGTCTTGTTCCATTATACTCTCCAATTGTCCGATGGGTATCCACAATACCACACCAGACAAAATTATAAATTATTCTTCTTCTACAACCATTGGTTTCTTAGACGCTACACATTTAGCGATATCAAGACCTGCTTTTGTTAAACATGAACAAGCATGGGACAGTTTATTAGTCTTAAGATTCAATTCCGTAAGCATTTGTTCCTCCATTACAGATGTTAACTTCTCTCTAAATTCGTCTAAATTAATGTTCATATGTCTTTTTCCTTTGGTTTTAATGATGCTGAACATAGCCAACATACATCGGATCTATAATAACTCGTAACCCCACAATCGGGATTAGGACATACTATCGGCACCTTATGTTTCTTAGGTGGCTTTTTATCATTACTCATTGCTATATCCAGATCTTCGTAATTGAATTTCTTCAATCGAAATGATTTTATCTTTCAAATTTTCACTGGCATTGACAAACAACATGCCCAACATATCCATACCAGCATTATCAGGATCTTTATATTCTACATCAATACCTTTATTGGAAAGTGCATCAATAATTATCTGTGCAATGGTCGTTTTACCGGAACCACATACCCCACAAATTTTAATCGTTACATCTGGTTTAGACATTATATTATCCTTTGATTTTTTATGGTAGTCGAGAAGGGATTCGAACCCTCAAGCCGTTAAGCCCACAAATTTTAAGTCTGTGATGTATACCAGTTCCAACACTCGACCACATTTATTTTCTGGAATTATTGGTGGATCTGCTGAGATTTGAACTCAGATGTCTATTGACACCACATTTTGAGTGTGGCGTGTATACCAATTCCACCACAGATCCTTATAATTTTATACTTTACCAA
>JAOZRH010000001.1:121401-123178 GCA_029931905.1 Fidelibacterota bacterium | reverse complement strand
ACTTTTCATTGTTATTTTCCTTATATAAATGGTAGCTGTAAAAAGACTTGAACTTTCATGCCCATTTGGGCGCTTGCTTCTTAGGCAAGTGTGTATACCAATTCCACCATACAGCCACATATTTGGTAGGTGCTACAGAATTCGAATCTGTACGGTCATTACAACCAAAGGCATCTAAAACCTCCGTGTCTACCTGATTCCACCAAGCACCCAAAATTGTTATTCTCCGTGATATTCCCATAATACAGCATTGCAGTAAGCATGTACTGCCCCAATTGTTAAACCTGTTACATGACTGTGATGTAAATGAACCGGATTCTCAAAAAACCCCTTTGGGTAATACTTTGGTTTGACCGGTCTACTTCTCACACTTGAACAAGGTTGTTTATCTAAATCTTGACTACAATGACAACACTTTCCACCTTGTACCCTTACATATTCTTCACGAACAAGTCTTCTTTCTTTCCAACTTAAGTCATCGTATTTTGTAGGTAATTTCATTCTATAAGACCTTCTGGTAATCCACCGGGAAGATCTTTCAATAATCCTGTGGTTAATTCTAAATATGAACCTTCAATGAATGCGTCCATGACTTCTCCTATTATAAATCGTAATGACCCAAATCCCATCCATCAACAAGGTCAATATCCTTGCCATTATCAATGGTAACAACAATCTTCTCACCATTTATTCCATGAGTATCTGAACAATCCGATAAGGAAAAACCAATCTCTGCATTATACTTCTTAAGTAATACCTTTAACTCTGCCTTGAATGCTGATATATTATCCATTGTTTTTCTCCAAATTAGTGTAAGTAAATATGAACTAACTTACACTAATTTGAAGATGTTGTCAAGTAAAAATTATATTATAACCCCAATAATCTTGCGGTACCGGGGGATACCCCAACTCCATCACCAAGATAAACTTCATCATCACCATCAAGCATTCCTAATTCTTCATAATGACCACTGGCTAACATATCCATCTGCATATATACTTGTTGTGCATAATCTGAAAAATTATCAAAACCTTTTTCTTTCAGTGCTTCTTTACTTGGGTTAGATTCTTTTGTTTCGTGCATACCATTAATATTATTACTTAATGTATTAAATGTACTATTACGAATTTCCACCATTGTTAAAACTTTTATCGTCATGATTTTTCCTTGTATAAATTGTTTAAAGATGAAGAAGGGGCATTTTTTATTTAGTTGATTTAAGCACACTGATAGTATGTGCTGCATTCAGGGCAGATTGTGTAAATTTCAACGCATCCCCTGATTCTATTGAACTTGTAATTTTGTCAGCAAGAACTTCAATCGCCTTAATCAATTTTTCGGTTGCATCTTTTACTTCTGTGTCCATAGGGTTTTAGCTCCTATAAGTACCGCATTAAATTATCATATTATAAGTTGCGGTGTTACTCATAATATTAAATCATAACTACACTAATCTAAACTAAAGGTCAAGGAATAAATGGAGTCGGTAATGAGATTCGAACTCATGATATCGATTTTGCAGACCGACTCCTTAAGCCACTTGGATATACCGACTAAATTTGTTTTGGTGCGCCCAAGTGGAATTGAACCACTGACACGGAGATTTTCAGTCTCCTGCTACTACCAACTGAGCTACAGGCGCACATTAATTGTTATATTTTTTGTAATGTTTCCGTACAGCAACATCTGATATTCCTAAGAGTCTGCCTACTGCACAAAAGTTATTGTTATTTTCTTTAAGTAATTGTGGTAAGTTAACATTATTCCAATCAAC
>JAOZRH010000001.1:117330-121301 GCA_029931905.1 Fidelibacterota bacterium | reverse complement strand
ATGGTTGCCATAACTGGATTTGAACCAGTGACCTAAGCCTTATCAAGACTTTGCTCTGCCAACTGAGCTACATGGCATGAAATTGTGGTGGATCGGGACGGATTCGAACCGACAAAAAATGCATTGCAAATGCACGACTTTCCCAATTAAGCTACCAACCCACAAAGATGGTACCCGTTGATGGATTTGAACCACCGACTGACATCTTGTAAGGATGCCCTTCTACCGGACTGAATTAAACGGGCTGAAAAATGGTGCCAGCACATAGAATCGAACTATGAATCCCGTTAGGGAGGGGCGTTTACAGCGCCTTGAGTTCACCACACTACTCAATACTGGCTAAAAATGGCGGTCTGTACGGGGCTTGAACCCGTGACTTATCCGTGACAGGGATATGTGTTAGCCAACTATACCAACAGACCTGAAATTGTGTCTACCATGATCAGCATCACAATAGACTATATAACAATAAAAATATTAAACAAATTGTAAAAGAACAATTGTCTACATTTTTAATTAGGGTTTTTTGTAAGGGGAGTTGTTAGGTAGACTTGTTTAATGTCTGAACTTTCCTTACCCTAACAGTAAGGAAAGTAGACAATTCCTTACTTAGTGGATAAATAAATCCGCACTATAATTAAAGCGATAGCTTACCGCATCAATCGATAGGGAATTATCCCACGATCTACTGAGTATGCTACACAAGCTGTTATTTATAATGGTATTCATTTTTTTATATCCTCTAAGTTAATTCTGTTTATTCTGTTATTCCATTTGTAAGAAGTTCCGACCTGCTAACGAATGGCGTAACGACTTCCACACTGATCCAACTTGGACTTCGTGGTAGCTTTTTAAATATTAATTCAAACTTTATATTGTACAATATATCATATTTTAACTAAATGCAAGGTTTTTTTTCACTTTATTTTAAACTATTTTATAAACTACTGTTTTTATTATATATTAATTGAATTATTTTATTTATATAAAATAGTAGACAAGATTATTCGATTCAGTGTTAATAATGTAACCAATTCTATAACGAAGGATTCCTATAAATTCTAAATTATTGTCAGTCCTTGAACACAATTCGACAATTTTCATGAGTACCGTAGTCTCACGTTTAGGATGTGAATCTAACACCCTTTAAAGTATTGCAAATTCTATTTTAAAAAAAATCATCATGTAACCTTAAATCTATTTACCCAATTCTTTTTATTCGTGAGTACCGTATGATACTTCCCTAAATCCAATTAAATATATAACATAACAATTTCTTTTTTTTCATGAGTACCGTAGAGTACCGTAGTCTCACGTTTAGGATGTGAATCTAACACCCTTTATTTTATTAATCGGTATCCCCATGCAACAATTCTGGTTGTGTTTATTGTATTAGCAATTAAAGTTTTTATGGTACACCTACAATGTCTTTTTTTTCATGAGTGGTTTCCCCTCACGTTTAGGACATGAATCTAATGCCCTGATAATTCCTATCTAAATTCTAAATTATTGGCAGTCCTTGAACACAATTCTTTTTTTTCATGAGTACCGTAGTCTCACGTTTAGGGCATGAATCTAATGTCCTATAATATATAACATAACAATTTCTTTTTTTTCATGAGTACCGTAGAGTACCGTAGTCTCACGTTTAGGATGTGAATCTAACACCCTTTAAAGTGTAACTTATGCAGTAATTTTTTCTTTTATTTTATGTAATTTATAGAACTGAGTTTGTTCAACTTTAGTTACAAAGTTTATTGATCTGGCAATATTTATTGCAGCATTTCTATCCCTGTTATGTTTTTCTTTACACTCAGGACAGATCCATTCTCTATCAGTTGATTTAAGTTCTACATGTACAAATCCACATGATGAACATTCTTTACTGGTGTGATATGGATCAATAAATTTTACTTCAATACCAAACATCTGTGCTTTATATTCAATCATATTCTGCAATTCAAAGTATGACCAATTTCTTAAAGTAAATGAAGATGGTTCATTTTCACTATAACCTTTTAAGAACTCAAGCTTAATAGTTGCTGCATTATTTTTAACTGCATATTCAACAATTGACTTACTAATTCTATGATTATAACTGTTAACAAAATTACGTTCTTTATCTGACAATCGGTCAAGGGGTGCCAACTTACGTTTTCTACCTTTGCCACCTTTTGTCATCTTCAAAGATTGTTGTAATGCTTTACGTCTTTGTTGCATTTGTACACGTACACGAACAAAATCATTATATGAACCGATTGCCTGACAAAATTTTGTACCAGTATGGACCATTGTTGCAATTGTAGATAAACCAAGATCAATGCCCACTGCTATGTTTTCGTCAAGAACTGGTGTCATTAACGGTTGATTAATTGCAAGTAGTAAATACCATGCATTTTTTTTCTTATCATAATATAGTTGTGATGAACCAAACTTTAATTCACCATTAGCTAATCGTTTAAATGTTAATCTATTATTAGCAGGATCTTTACCAAATGAAATACCAAATGTAATAATTTCCTTATCTGTTCCTTTTTTGATATTTTTACCGGAAAGGGTCCATTTCAAATTGATACCATTTTCATTTTCTAATATCTTAATATTTGCAAATTTCAAGGAAATTGGCATATTACTTTTAAATGTTGGTACTGTAACATTACCTTTAGTAATATCAGGAAGTAATGCTTTATATTTTTTATCAATTAATGAATTTAAAACATTTCTTGTACCGGCAGGTATCATATTAAATTTTGTATTAATATCCCGTTGTGTACATGCAAGCCGTTTAACACCAAAAAGACCATCTTTACCATATAACGTATCCTCAAGTTCAGCAACTTTACGTTTACTTTCAGGTAAATCAAAGTCTACGATCCCTGCACGTTCATATATCAATGAATGGAACTGTTTACCCATTACATGTGATGTCATCATATAATTTGCTGCTTTAAAATGATTAAATCGTATATCATGCAGACGTTTATACTTTTCTTTTTTTAATTCTGGATCATTTTCAAGTACAAAAATTTTAACTTTAGCAGTCCTAACAATTGTCTTCTTTACATTTTCCATAATTATAACACCAATTTCTTTAATTTCATGAGTACCGTAGTCTCACGTTTAGGACATGAATCTAATGCCCTTAATTTCTACATACACTAACATGAACTAATTTGAATAGCAATACTTATTGTGATTTTTTTACTGTTAAATTGTGCATTTTAAACAACTTTGTACTAACCATGTCATAATATTCAGTCTTTGACCCAAAAATTTGTCTGTCCATGATCACTTCGGTCATGATTGATACATCCACCAGTTCTTCTAATACATCCTTATTAGAAACTCTACTACGTTTAAATTGTTGTAGTGCAACCAGCAACTCACCCATTTCTTCTATGAGTTGATCAACTGATTCAGTATCATCCCATTTTGCCTTCCCTTCATTTAATACACTTTCTAAATGTCGTGCCAAATTTTGTGTCATAATATTCCTTTATGATTTTCTTATATCACCGTCATCGAGAGTTCGTTTCAACTTTTCAGCAACAGTACACTTGGTTTCAGTTGATGTATGGAATCCTCGATTTTTTTTGGGATATTAAATGTTCAAATTAATTAACTATAAATATTATTTTTAACTGAGGTCAAATTAAAATGCCTAAATATACCAATCTATCAAATCGGTTTGTTGGAAAGAAACATCTTAAGATTCCAATTAACGCAGTTGATTTTGAAACCGTTTATTATTATCAGGATACTGATATTATAACAATGAAAGATGAAGCACCGTTTTATAATCCTGTTAAGTTTAAGCAGATTATAAACTTTGATGGTGATTCAACAACCGATATTGAATTTGATTAGGATCTCATTAATATAAGTTTTCTTCACCTTGTAATATATACCAAATGTAATAAGACTGATATATTTGATGCAATAAACATAACATTTAATGATCCATCAAATTT
>JAOZRH010000001.1:87774-117230 GCA_029931905.1 Fidelibacterota bacterium | reverse complement strand
GAGAACCTTTAGGTGCCACAAGGTGACCAAGTTCCCACATAACGGTACCAAGCACCTCAATGTTATCATCTGGATTCAGGACATATCCACCCAACTGAATAAATGCAAGGTCTGCACCATCATTATCAGATCCTTTGGCAACCAGTTTAACATTATGAATGGTGCCATCAGTACCTTTATCATGGGACCGTTCAAGTTCAAGATCACCGTCACTTACACGATTTACTGCTGCACTGAAATAATTAAAGAGTCCATTATGGTAAAATCCACCTTTACCCCCAGTTGCAACCGTTGCATCGCCAGCAAATGCCGGTGTAAACATAAACAGTGCCAATACAAACATTATGAGTGCTGATACATTCCAATTAATACGTTTCATAAATCTACTTCCTTTTTGTTAAAAATTGTTTATTCGATATGGACGATTAATATAAACTAAGTTATACTATTTATCAAATGTTATTTTAATAATTTTAAATGTCCAGTTAATTTATCAATGATATCTATCCGAGAAGGTCCAATAGCAACACATGTATTGGTTGCTCTGTCATTAAAGCATGTTCGTCCTTCGTCTGTAATAACGCAGGTTGGGACATCAGATGTTTTTGCTTTATAATGAAGGTTCATCATTTCATCTTCTGTAGGAACCGCTAATACAATTTTAGTGAACGAACCACCTTGAATCCAATGTTCCATTGGTGTATTATCATGAAGATATAATGTACGTGTGATTAATCCAGATTTACGTTCATTATCCATCTTATTAAGAAGAATTAACATTGATGCATGTGCAACTTGTGCAGCAATCTTACCAACTGGCATATTTAAATCTGTTCGTACTAAAATTACTTGTTTTGAATCCAATTTATGAATCTCCTTATATTAAAATGAAATAAACAAATTTATAATCTGTAAACCAACCATCGGTTTGTGGTTCAATTAATCTTGCAATTCCATTAATGGGATCGATCTAAACATTAACCGCATGTCTGCCCCCATCTTTATTCATTATGAATGCAACACCAAAGGCATACTTTTGAAATACTTTCATTAAATCAAATGCAAAATCGTCGCAGTCATAAAAATCTTTAATATATTTATTTAAATTTGTTTTATCTTTATATAACATATTTTTCATTTCCAATTCGGTCAATGCTATATATTCACCATCTATTATAAACTTATTAACAATTCTACCAAATGACTTATCAATAATATTGGTTACTTTTTCTTCACTTATTTTATAATACTTAGGTTCTACTTTTTTTTTCTTACCAAATATCTACCAACCCATAGTAATTACCCTTTTTCTCCAAAAAGTTTATCAAAACATTCACCACACGTGCCCGATATTAATAATTCTCTATCATCAGCAGATAGATATGGGAATGCAAGTTGTACCTTAGTCCCCGCCTGAAACCGTTGATAGTCTTCTTCATATATAATTAATTCTTTTGTGTCATCACACAAATTGCATGTAATATTAAGAACTTTTTTAGCCATGATAAATTCCTATAGGTTGGTTAATTAACCTTTCAATTTAATAGTAACTGCCATATCATCAGCACCAATGGAGCAAGTACCAACAACTTCGAAATCATCATCAGCAGCTTCAAGTGCATTCAAGACTTCTTCACATTCTGAAATTGAACCTTTGAAGATTTTATATTCATTTACTGCACCAGATTTCAATTCATTAAATTTGTCAGATGTAGATTCTTTGAGATCTTTGGCACCAGCAACAACCTTATCAGATACCTTTTCAATTTGATCCTTGGCACCACTTGCAGCATCCATTGCTACATCAAGTCCCTGTGATAGCCGTCTTTTTCCCTGCTCTAATTTCTTTTTCCAATTCAACATAATTCATTTCCTTTAAAATTTGTCATTGTTAAAAACTATACTAACCTACACACATTTATACTATTTGTCAAGTAAAATATTAAACAAATATATAATTTATATCTAATACATCACTTACTACTTTCCCGGAGTCAAATATTTTACCATGTACAATTATGGGTTTACTTTTAGAAGGATTACTCTTATCAAACCAATTACCGGTTGCTACTCGACCTTTCTCAATCACATCCTTCATATTCTCTTGTTGTGTACCCAAAAATAGATATTCTGGATTAACGCAATGTCTCACATCACATTCGTGGCAAACAACCATATCGGAAGGAATTTGCCCTTTAAATGTTAAATATGATAGGTGGTGTGCTTTATGATTTCTCATATTGTATTTTTGTATTGATTTTATAACCCTATTCACTAAATTTTGTCAATAAAAAAATAAAAAAGGCAGACTAATTAAAGTCCACCCTTTTCATAAATTATCCAATTAAATCATGCACATTCATTAATAATGATAATGTCCTATATTAAATTATTATACTATGAACTCGGAATTAATAATATCTATATTAGTTGGATTGATTCCGTCATATAACCCGAATACATAATCTGCATCTTCACTTGTATCCACAAATTCTGCATTTCTGGCATTGGCATGGAGTAAGAATAAATCATATAAATTAAACTTATTAACATGTACAATTGCATCAAGTACCTGTTCAGTTGATGCCTTATTACTCTCAACATTATTTCCACCCCAATGCTGTTTGCCGGGAGTTGTAAGGTCACACCAAATTGCTTCACGGGTTTGGAGATCGAATACAACCGGAATTGCATTTCTTGAAGCAGAAACAATATCAAACTTATTCACAACTGTCTTAGGTTCAAATATTTCATTTGATTTTGGTTCACTTCGGGTCATCCAACCAGCAAAGCATACCTCATGTTTATTAAAATTTGGACCAGCATATACATAAAGGTTCATTATAATATATCTTGCACCGGATTTTAATGCACCTTCAATTTCAATATCAATGAATTCAGTTGCACCATATGGTGCATGTGTCATATCACCAGAATGATATGCTTTATATTCAGAATTCTTCTGCATTGTATATGAACAATAACCAATCTGTTCAAATTTTTCATCATGTAAGGTTGCAGATAAATCAATATCCTCACCTTTCCAATATACAAAAAATCTAAGGGTTGAATCATCTCCAATTGGCATACGTGTTCCTCTGGCAACCGTACTAACGCTTTCAGATGCAGAACGTAACTGTGTAGGTAATGGGCAATTAACAAGTCTTTCATCAATAAACACCTTATTCATATCTTCCAATTTACCAAATCTTTCAAGAAGCGTTTCATCAACAACATCGATTATATTTTCAATCACATAATCATTGATTTCAGTTGTATAATCTGGTAAGATCAATGCAGACTGAACACTACCCTTTGGAAAAATTACACGTTTTCTTTTTATAAAAGACTTTCTATTCATAAAATGTGAATATACCTGCAATAATACACGGGTTGATACCTTATCTGCAACACCGGAGAAATAGTGGACTATCATATCAGATGACTCAGGATTCTTTCTAAGTAATTCATCTAACATACGTGCATAGTCACCTGCTCTATGCTGTAATAATTTCACAACATCTTTGATCTGACCTTTATTCAGGTTAGCAACAATATCACCGGCAACAGAATATAATGCCTTTCCTTCTCTTGCTTTACGTGCAATATCAGCAACCTTTTTAGAATATTCACCAATATGAAGTGAATGGAATAATTTTATCCACTTATTCTGATGTCGTTTGATATCTTCTTCTTTAATTACATTTTCAAGTGCATTTGCAAATACACGTCTAATAGATCTTGGAAATGATTTAAATTTGGTGTTAGTTACAAGAGAAATATCACCACCACTCAAATATGTAGCAATACGTAATACATCGGTTGCATTCTTAACCAACCCATTAATATCTTTACCAGCAGTAATAAACATACCACCAACAATACATACATTCTCTTTATAAGGAATTGATGCTGGATATGGCAATTCAGAAGGGTTATAATTCTCAATGAAATACTCTATAATCTCTTTATCAGTTGATTTAATGGAATCATTTGAACTCAATAATCTGGTAAATACACCAAAAATATCTTCACGTGAACAAACTCCAATCATCTGATACTTTACACCTTTTTCCAATCCATATGACCGTCTTTCTTTTTCATATGAAGGAAGTAATGTTCCAGCAGACCAATAATGGATCAATTGGTTAATCAAAGATTCTGCCAATGACATATCAATAACTTGTTGAGGAAAATTGGGATACATTGGATTATGTTCAACGTGGGCACCTTTCATAACTCTCAAACCTTTAAGAGTACGTTTGGCAATACCAACAATCTCATTATCTTGCAATGTGCAAAGTTTGTTATATAATTCACCTGACATTATATAACCAAGGTTCATAAATTCATGAGCTACGGAAATAACAAGGTGTGTATTACTATGAACTACGGTGTTATCGGGTGTTTCAATGAATACAGATTTGAGCTTAGTGAGTCCTATAACAGATAGGTTCAATTTGAGGTCTTTCATTATGATATTCTCCTGTTAAAAGTAAGTGGTAATTAAAATAACCGAATTCAATCAAATGCTGAGTCCCATAAGGGACAGAATTAGAAGTATGTTACTTTATAGCCACTTATTAGTGTAAAAGGTAATTAATAATTCGTTAATATGGTCTGCTTTCAAGGCAGAGTTGGGTTTTTAGAAGTATGAACCATTATAGCCTTTTGTAAGTGGTAATTAAAATAACCGAATTCAATCAAATGCTGAGTCCCATAAGGGACAGAATTAGAAGTATGTTACTTTATAGCCACTTATTAGTGTAAAATGTGGAGGTAATTAAGAATACATTTTAGTTAATTTCAATTTAATTATATAGAAGTATGTATTCTCATAGCCCCGATTTAAAGTAATGGTAAGAAAATATTCAATTAAGTGCCGGATCAAGTCCGGTTCGTCTTTATATAATAAAATAGAAGTATGAATATTTATAGCCACTGTATAAATTTGCGGTAATAAGTTTTAAAAGATCATTGCTCCATTTAATGTAAAACAATATATATCATAAATTCAGTTAAGTCAAGAGAAAATTTGTATATTTTAAATAAAATTTATGTATGGATTCATACAAGCCTTTGTACAAATCCATACAAATGTTAAATTAATATATTGGGCGGAATCAATATACCTGTTCTTTCTAATATATTTATTGTTGAGCCATAACTATATATATTCAAATCACTGACAAGAAACTCTGTTTAAGTGCGTTAATATATAATTAATTGTATTATTTTATATCTGTTATTTATAATACATGGTACAGATAACTGGACTTGAACCGGTGACAACCTACGTATGAAGCAGGTGCTCTACCAACTGAGCTATATCGGTACATTAAACTTTTTTTTCAAATGGTTCTACTGGATCTACCATTGCATGGGTTGACCAATAAACAATGGATTTGGCAAATTCTTCGGCAGTATAAACTGACTTTGTTCCACCTTCAAGATCAAGATAATTTCTTGCCATAGTCAAAGGGGTCATTGGTGATGCTTCTGATGTGGGGTATGCATTAATACAAATGATCTCCCAATCACATTCTGTACTTTGTTCATTGTTCAACCTGAGTCTATCATATGAATACAGTACAATTTCAACAAATTTAGCAGGTTGTTGTGCACTAAGAACCGTCACATTAATAAAAGGTGCTTCATTTTCTTGACGCTTGATCAATTTTGCTACAATATTGTCCAACTCTGATACTTGGACCAAACCAGTATAGAAATCTTTTGGATCAACCTTAAGAAGTACTACGCCATCCTGTCCTTTAATTGTATTGGTTTCATTGATTGTATCATTGCATAGATTAAGTAATCTTTGCCATGAACCATAAAAGTATGAAAATCTTGAACCTTCAACCTGTCTTCTGACGAAATTATTTAAACCAATAAGTTGTTTCATTTATAATGTTTCCTTTATTGCACCAGTATCAAAGTCTGGATAAATATTAACGGTTGAGCTATGTTGAATGAATAAAATTCCTGATTTATGAATTGATTCAATTGTTAGGTGCTTATCTTCTTGCCATACGATACCAATGCTACCTTTTGGGATGTCAATCCGTTTGAATGTAACATTAAAATATATAGTAAGAACAATTCCAGCAATGCCAAAAAATCCAAGTATTGAACAAGTAACAGGGTATTTCATATATATCCTTTTAATATGGGGTGACCGAAGGGACTTGAACCCTCACGCCTACTTAAAGGCACAGGGATCACAACCCTGCGTGTCTACCAATTTCACCACAGCCACCATAAATCATTTTTTCAATTTTATAAGTCTTTTACGTGCATCAGAACGTTCTTTTGTTTTATCTATCACTTCCTGTTCCCTATGATTAAACAGTTTTTCAAGTGTTTCAATTTGTTTTTCCCCTTCGTTCCCATTGTGTCTGTGTCCAAACTCTACCTCTTGGAGTAGAATTATACTTGCCACCTTTGAGTCTATCACGGGCAGAAGATGCCATTTTTGAAGTGCCACCCATTTTATCATACCATCTTAACATAGTCATACGACAATAATTGATGTCAATTTTAAATTCACATACCATTTCATCAATAACTTTATCATCTTCATATAATCTAATATGATGCATGTCATTAATGGTTGTTGATTCTACCCTAAGTCTCTCTGGTGCTTCTTCATATTCAAATAACATTTTAGAACACCAAGGGCAGTGACTGAATGGTAATGCCTCATATGGTGCATAATTGGAATGTGGTTCTTGAAATGGCGCATTGATTATAGGAAAATTCTCTTTCCAACTTGAACATTTGCATTTACGTGGCATGACAACTCCTGTAAGTTAGTGGAAGGGGTTATCCGATTTGAACGGATGACGTACAGGATCAAAACCTGCTGTTCTACCAAACTGAACTAAACCCCATCAATTATTTAAGTTATATATCCGTACCTGTCATTCAGGTCAAACATTAGCAGTCATATGAGTTCAAGTCACACAACCATCAATCAACCGCTAAGTCGAGCTATCTAATGCCCATCTGGTGATCAATCAGCAGAGATATATAAAACTGTTTAATTTTTATACTAACTTACACTATTATAGATCATTTGTCAAGTATAATCTATTTTTAATTTTGGTTTTCCTAATGCTTCATAAATTAAATACATTTTATGATCATCAGAATTAAATGTGGTTGTATATGAATCGGTTGTATAAGTAAGAATCTTATCACCATGTAAATAAAGTTCTGTCGTTGTTTCAATTTCATTTTCTGGTTTTATTGATGATATATAATTCTTTGCCCATATCAACTTAATCTCATACTCTTTGATTTCACATTTAAATGATCTATCAAATCCATCAACTGAATCATCTGCATTAGAAGTATTTACAACCTGAAAATTTTCTTTCATATGTTGAACAATTGCTTCGAATGTCATAAAGTGATGTATCATTATAATATCCTTTTATAGTACGTCATTTTCAGTTAATAAATATTTTCCAGATAATAATATAGATGAAATGTCACTATTTTCATTTGGTTCATCAAATCTACTTTTAGAAAGTCGGGTCATACCAATCTTAGTAATAATTATTTGATCTTGTATTTTTTTAACATCATATACTGCACCAGCTTCAAATGCATTTGATAGATCCCTACCAACAATAACATTATCGTGCTTTGGCAATTTCATTATACGTGAAATCATTATCGTTTCCTTTCAGATTTCTTATTTAATGCTCTAAATGTTGGTGTCAATGAATGACAATTAGGGTAAAGTATCTTAAGATTGTCTGATGTATTGTTCCTAATATCTCCATCTTCATGATGTAATTCTATTGGAACCCCATCTGTATATGGATTACGTTTGATGTGGGTAGATGTTTGCGTTGTTCCACATATACCATCTTCGTCACCATTCTTCTAACGTTTAATCTATTGTGATTGATTATAGCCAAGTGTATTAGTCGAAATATGTATCATATTTTTTTGGAGCCGAATATCAGAATCGAACTGATGTTATTGGGTTACAAATCCAAGGCTGAACCACTCAGCTAATTCGGCAATTCGATAATTAACCGTAAGGTTCTGACTAATCACATTCTTGTTCGATTAATTTGTCTCTTACGGGTCTTTATTAATGGTTTACCTCTGGCTATTCGACCATTAAAACCACTATTAATATATTTGACTGTACATAATTGGTACTCTGGATGGGTACTGACCCCACGTTACAAGATTGAAAGTCTTGTGTCCTGACCATTAGACGACCAGAGTATATAATTTATCTATATACATCTACAAACCTTATACCTTTTACCCAATAATCATATTCAAGTTCAAGTGCTTTAAGGGCAATTATATATTGTTCGGGATCAATTTGTTCTACTTTCTTTTCATATACTCTTGCGACTTCAAGTTCACCCGCAACACCAACGGATTGATCCCATCCATCGAATTTTAATAAAGTAACTTGCGAACAACGAACTACCATTGACTTACATAATTCTTCCCAATATTTCCAATCTGTTAGCATACCAAATTTTTTAGCAATTGGAACAAAGTGAATAATGGGGGAATATACAATACGCTTCTGTTTTGATAATTCGGAACATATATATTGTGCAATATGAATTCGTTGCCCTTCTATCATTGGATCTATATGTGTAAATGGCATTGATAGGAATTCCAAATTTACACTTATCATTTTGAATACTCCCCGTTAAATTGTTGGTAGATCCTATCTGGTTTGAACCGATGACATACTGATTAAAAGTCAGTTACTCTCCCAACTGAGTTAAGGATCTATATTTTGGATGCAGGGGCAGGACTTGAACCTGCGACCTTGAGAATATGAACCTCATGAGCTACCAACTGCTCTACCCTGCGCCAATTTTTATATTTATAATTTACACTAACTTAAACTATTTGTCAAGTATTTTTTTTAAGATGTTCAATAAAGTTTTTAATTAGTATTATTATTTTATCATTTTTTAATATGACATCATCAACTTTATCATCATGTACTTTATGAAATCTTATTTTTGTATTACAATCTGCAATTTCCATAAATATTCTACGTTTGTTTGGTTTAAACAACTCATGATAGCCATCAAATGCGTAAAACGAATCAGTTCTATCACTATTTAATGGATTTAACCATATTCTATTAACATACCACTTTTCTGGTTTAGATCGTGAATACTTTTTTAAATGTTCCGTAAATGATATAAGCTGTTTGTTCAATAATGCTATCTTATTAATATACTGTGCTGGCGCTTCTGTAAATTGCCACTGTAATCGTATTTTACGTCTACAGTCACCAAATTCTAAAAATGTTTTATGATCATTTAATTGAATAGATCTAATACCATCAAATGCACAAACGCTTCCCATTGAAATTGACTGTGGACCATTTACAAATATTCTATCTACATAATTTTTTATTTTTGCCATTGTATTACCCTATATTCTGATGCGCGTAATAAATCTTTTTCTTTTTATATTTTACTTCGACCATTTAATTTCCTTTTAATATTTTTAATTAATTTGTGTAAATTTGTTGGTCGGGAATGTGATTATCGACATCACCAATCCACCCATCCAAAAGGCAGACCGCACCATGCTGTATTCCCGATATTTTTATCTATAAATACCCCTCATCCATTAAAGTTTTCACAATTGACCCCTTAGTTTAGTTTAATATTTATTCTACCTTCATGGTAATTATACTAAACTAAACTAAGTTTGTCAAGTAAAGATATACAAATTTTCAAAGATCAATAATGGAGCAGGTTACAGGAATCGAACCCGTTTAACTTGGGTGGAAGCCAAGCGCACAACCAAATATGCCAAACCTGCTGATATACCAAAGTTCAAATTGTGTTATTCGTTACTTTACTTTTTGAGGATTTTGAATCTGAATCGATTATGATTGTTTTGATTCGCACCCTTTAGAAGTAAGGGAACGAATTAATTCCTTTACTTTTAGCTCATGCCACCTTGTTTTGGTTGGTGCATGGATACACACGTACCAGTTCCTGTCGGTTCTGGTTGAACCTTCATGGTGTTGTCTCTCTGTGTATGTATGTAAATAATCATTGAATATATTTTCCTAAAAGTTTTTTTTTCGTTATGTAATATTAATTGTAAACATTTGAGATACAATATATCATAAATATGGTAAAATCAACACTTTATTTCAATTATTTTATAAAGTGTTGATTTTATTATGTATATTTTTACCTTGTGTCAAACTATTCTTCTAATTGTGTCTTATTTAATCCACTTAAGTTATCTTTCATATGTCGTCCAGTTTCAATTGCATTATTCTTATGCAACATTCCCATAAGGAAGAATTGATGTAAATGATCAGCATTCATTAACCTTATGTAATTACCTTCACCATTTTCATTATCAGATACTTTTAGTTTATATGGAAATACTAACATGCCCATACTCACCAAATCTTCCCTTAATCTATCCATTGTATCTAAATTAATTTGTTCTTCAATTCCAAAATGACATGGAACCACATTGGTACCATCATCAAACACCATATCCCATTCAATAATCTGATCAGTTTTATAATTGATAGCACTCATAATGTCCCGACGCATATTTTTTAATGTCTGAGAAAATATTTCACTCTATGCTGGCTTGACTCTTGGGTCTAACTATTCAAGATCATTATATTCTTCTTCTGTATGCAATTTGATTGCACCTTTAAATCTTGCTCCCGGTACCAATTTATTAATACTATTTAATATATTAAATTTAATCATTATTTTTCCCAATTTTATTTTATTAATCAATATAACCTTTGAGGGTTACCACACTTTCACCATATAAAGTACTGATATCATCTGTATCACCAAAAGAACCATCATCTGTCATTCTTGTATGAATACGAATTATATCATTGACTTCAACTGGTACCCAAATTGATGGAGTAACACAAGATCCATATTTTGCAGAACTATGATTTCTTGTATACGAATATGAAATTGATTCATCTATCTAATCCTAATTTTTAGTAGCATATGCCATTGTTATAATTCTATTATTATGATTGCATATCATTGACAGTTTAAATGAAATCTCAACCCAACCATTAAACTTGACAATGATTTCTTCTGGTGAGCTTATGGTTGAATGTTGAAATGCTCCATTGGTATTACGTTTAACAGAATCCTATAGAATATTTAAAGTAGCTTGATTATTGTGAGATTGATATGTCATATTTATGGCATTAAACATACCAATCATACCACCACTACATGTACATATTCCATCAGCGCCAGTGTCTCCCTTTTCACCCCTATCACCCTTCTCACCACGTTCTCCTTGTATTCCACGTTCTCCTTGTATTCCTTGATCTCCAGTATCACCTTTGATTCCTTGTATTCCTTGATCTCCAGTATCACCTTTAGGACCACGTTCACCGACATCACCTTGAACACCCTGATCACCGGTAATACCTTGAAGACCTTGTTCACCCTGTAAACCCCTAATCCCCTGTTCACCCCGTAAACCCTGAATCCCCTGTATTCCTTGTTCACCAGTTTGACCAGTATCACCTTTATCACCTTTATCTCCCTTTGGTCCCACATCGCCAGTGTCACCCTTCTCACCTGTGTCACCTTTCTCACCACGAATATTACCAATAAATTCAAAAGAACCAAGTGAAAATGTATATGTTCCAAGTGAATTCCATTGATTCGAATTATTTCTCTGATTAACAGTAAATGATTCTTCACCATTGTCTGATAAGAATTTACAATTGGCACCACTTGTTGCCCTATTATGTGTTGGGTACTACATGAAGATTTCCCAATCACCAGATTCTGGTAATGCAAATTTCCATTGTGCAGTTGCCCCATTATAATAAGTGTATCTACATGATCCCATATATGCTGTATCAAATGAATTACCATAGAATATACCAAATCCAGAATATCTTGCATCTGCATCATTGATTATGATCTCTATATCATCTTTAACAAACTTAATAGCATCACCAAACATAATATTAGATGTTTCATGCACCAACTCAAGTTGACCTTGGCATGTACCTGCAGTATATTTATAAATTTTACCATCATCGATATTTAAATAATAATCTCCTTCTGCATATGAAGAATTTGGAACAGGTACACCTGAGCCATGATGCTAATCTTGTGATGCTCTACCATCCCTACCATCTGATCCTGCTGGACCTTGAATACCACCCATCTGACCATAATTATACCATTGAACACCATCATAAGATACCAAATGACCAGATAAATCTATAACATTTAATGGTAATGTTTTATCAACTCGATTATCATCCTCTATTAAATAAAGGTATTTATCCGTGGTGGTTGCATCTGAATTTGTTTCAATTGCAGTAACAGTTGATTCATCAAAATCACCAATCGCATCAACGTGGAATCCTTCTCCTCTTGGTCCCTGTATACCCCGAATACCTTGAACACCCTGAATACCTTGTATTCCTTGATCTCCAGTATCACCTTTGTCACCTTTGATTCCTTGTATTCCTTGATCTCCAGTATCACCTTTCTGTCCAGTATCACCTTTCTCACCACGTTCTCCCTGTATTCCTTGATCTCCAGTATCACCTTTTATCCCTTGATCACCTTGCTCACCCTGAATACCCTGTTCACCTTGAATTCCCTGATCACCAGTTACACCTTGAATTCCCTGATCACCTTTATCACCTTTATCACCCTTAAGTCCTTGTTCACCAGTTTGTCCGGCATCCCCTTTCTCACCACGTTCTCCTTGAATTCCCTGATCACCAGTATTACCCTGAATACCTTGTTCACCCTGTTCACCCTGTATTCCTTGATCTCCGGTATCACCTTTCTCACCACGTTCACCTTGTATTCCTTGGATGCCCTGTTCACCCTGTATTCCTTGATCTCCGGTATCACCCTTATCACCCTTTTCTCCCTGAATACCTTGGATGCCCTGAACACCCTGTTCACCTTTAACTCCTGTAATTTTACCATAGCTATACCAAACAGAACCATCATATGATACCAAATATCCAGACAAATCTGGATTATTTATTGGTGTGGTTTTATCAGATCTATTATCATCTTCAATTAAATATAGATATTTATTACTTGGTGTAGCACCAGAACTCTGTTCTATATCCATGATGGTAGCTTCTGAAAAATTTCCATTACCATCAATATGAAATCCTTCACCTTGAATACCCTGAACACCCTGAATACCTTGAAGTCCCTGTGCACCAGTATCACCCGTTATACCTTGTTCACCCTGAATACCCTTATCACCTTTATCACCTTTTACACCTTGTTCTCCCCTATCACCTTTCTCACCACGTTCACCCTTATCACCTTTATCACCTTTTACACCCTGTATTCCTTGTTCACCCCGAATACCTTGTATTCCTTGATCTCCGGTATCACCTTTCTCACCACGTTCTCCTTGAATTCCCTGATCACCAGTATTACCTTTTAATTGTATCAGTGTACCCCAAGTACCATCTGGTTTTTGAAATCTGATACTGGTATCAATCTATTCATGATCAGGTTTATCACCTTTTAAACCTTGGATACCCTGAATACCCTGAATACCTTGTTCTCCTTGTGGACCGGGAACTGGTGGTGTAAATGTAAATCCATTCTCTGTAGTTTTTGTAAGAAACTAACCAATTTCTACATTGGTAGTATCTACATTTGTCAACTCCCCTAATGAAGGAATTTGGGAACCATCACGCCCAATAATGACTTCTTCACCAACATCGTCAACTCGCATCACAACACCATCATTGCGTGCATAGATATAATACTTTCCTTCTGGTGCTGGACCCGAACTCTCACCTGCAACTAATACTAATCTACTTGCTATTGTCATACTATATACCTCAATTTTCTATAATTATATCTGCACCTTCTGCTAATTCCAATAAACCGGCAGCTTCAACTATTAATGGTCTTCCAACAATTCTCAATTGTGTAAATCGCTCTACCTGATTTACACTATCTTCTGGATATAACCATCTTTCGTTCTCAGAATCTTTTAAATATGATTTCTGTGTAAGATAATCAATGCCTTCTATAACAGTCAACTCCCTATTATTTATTACAATGGTAATGTCTTCTCGTTTTACTAAATCAATTAAACCACTATTATTAAGAAGTTCATCTTCATAATCAAATTCTTCATCAATGCGATATAATTCCCCTGATTTTGCTCGGAAATCAAAGCCCAAACAATCCATGAAAAATTCACCAGATGTATTATTTTTAAAATAAACTGCCATACTAAAACCCATGTTTTATTTAATTAATTCAACAAAAAAAAATGGTCAACATTTCTGTTAACCATTTTTTACTACAATTATTAAGATTTAAATTAAAACCCTATAACTCAAATTATTATCGTTATAAAATTTTTTAAACCTATTAAATTTTTATTATTTTATTCATTATATGAATCAACCGTACTAAGATTGATTTTAGTACGTCTTGGGAACTCCCAATCCCTGCGGATAGGATTCCAAGATTTTACGGGAGTAAAAAAACCAACCACACGCTGGAGCTTATCTTCAATATTTGCTCCACATTCAGGACATGTATCATGATCCCCAAAATGCATATGATTATTCTCACAATTTGAATAAATTGCATTTAATGCAAAATGTTCAGAGCCTACTTTAACTGCATATTCGATGATCTTTCTTGCCTGTGATGGTGCAACCCTTTCACCAATTGTAGCATGAACGATTCCACCACCAGTAAGAAGCTGATTATATTTACCATCTTCACTCAATCTTTCAAATACATTTGCTTCATGCCACAATGGAACAAACTGATTCGCATATAGTTTATGGGGTACAAGTTTCTCACCATACAAGATAGCATCAGTTTTTGCTAATCTTACTGCAAAACTTTCTGCCGGAATTTGTTCAACATTAAAAATGTTATTTGGTTCTTCGCGGGTATATCGTTTAACGCGCTTATTTAAGAATGATAGAATTTCTTCCTTAAATGTATCTGGATTGATACCAAATTTTTCTTGCATAGTCAATCCACATTCATATATACCCAATATTCCAATTGTAGAAAACAAACGTTGCATATTGATCCAACCATTCTCAATGAATGATTGTAGACCTGCATCTCTAAGGACTTTAATAAGCTGTTTATGAGCTTTCAAAATATCACGGGATGCTTCTATTCGATACTTATAAACACGCCAGAAATCATCAACTGACTCAGCCTCAAGTGCAATTCTATTATAATTGATAGTAACAACTCTATGTGAACCCAATGATGCAAGTGCACCAGCACCAAATGAATTAGATTGACCTGCCATTTCAAGCATTTCTTCATCATTAATCATACGACAATTATGTGTAATAATACCATTTGGTAATGTAAAATGTGGACTATCATCTTTAATTTCAACACAATATACACTATCATCTGTATTATTAACCAATTCAATGGATTTTATTTTAAAATAAATTGAATTATTATGCCATTTATAAAACATTTCAGATGATTCATTTGATACATCACATTGCATTAAACAATATAATACATGATTTTTATCATATGATTCATTTCTAATAGTTTGAATACCGAGGGTTGTACATAGTGTATCCATTTGATCTATAAGTATTTTGGATGCTGTATAACATTTATTAGAAGTATCACCACTTGTCGCATACCAACCACTGAGAATACCACGTCTACATTCAATAGTATTATCAAGTATTTTTATATTAAATTGTTTATTTTCTGCAGTATTAGATGGAACATATTCCATAATCATTTTTACAAATTTAGTATTGTTTATATGAACATATATAACATTATTTTCACTCTTTACTATTGGATCATACTCAATTCCAAAATCATTTAAAGCAATTTTTATATTTTGTACAGTTTCAGCAACACAATCTTCATTTAATGATAATGTAATACCTGTCATGTTGGTATGAAAACTTCCATCACCAAGAATATAACCAATTAAATATCCCTGCTCATATGTTAATTTATTTTGTAATTTTTGAATCGGTGCCAATTGCTTAGTATTAGACATTAAATGATCATCTTTTGTTAAATCTTCCACACGTTTATCACCTAAAAGTGTTGGAAATTCATGATCACCGGTTACTGTAATACATTTTCCATTCTCAGTAACAATTTTATATAATTTATCTTCATAATCAATTTTTACTTTTTTAAAAGATTTCCAAAATCCATTATGAAAAATTTTAGTGTTCGAATTATTTGGAATATCATTAATAAATGTTTTAAAATCTACTAATCCAATACCATCCGAACTTCTATACAGAACATTTTGGTTTGCATCAAAACAACAACTTGCAACTTTAGATCCTTCACTTGTAAATATATTGTACCGATAAATATCTTTCTCAAGAATATCTGACAATAACTGATCATCTACAATTTTCCATTCACCATCTGATTTTTTCTTAGAAAAGTTAATGGTTACAATGGGAAATCTATATGGAAGTCCATTATTAAGGGGATCACCTTTATCAAAAAAATCAACGAATAGTTTCTGCAATTCATAAATGTATTCAGTGCAATAATCTACCCACTGTGTATCAGTAAGTTTAGAGTCTTCGGGTTTCGTAAAATACCAATCAAAATCATTCTCAAGGATATATTTAATTTTACCTCTACCAAAGATTGAAATATTTGTAAATGGTGAATTTCCAGAAATAAAAATTCTACCATCTTTCCTATATACAACAATGCCATTTTCTGTAGTGGGACACCAAACTTTTCCTTTATAATGAACAATATTTTTATTAGTAGCTTGCTTATTTTTACGTTGGTATATATTTACATAAATTGTAGCAGTTTTATTTTTACCAATAATTCGTTCATTAATAATAGAACCATATCCTGCTAATACCACTAAATGTTGCAACTGATCTGCTATTACATGATTATCACATTGTAATTTTGTTTTATCATCCTCACAATGTCCATCAAACCGTTTCCAAGTATCAATCACGATATTAGCTTGACGTTGACTTAGTTTAGTAAACCAACTTGGCAACTCCGTTTTCTTACCATCAAGTAATGTAGAAATCTCTTTAGAATTTTCTACATCCAAACTATAATCATTTACTTCGTACTCTCCATATGTTTCATCACATAATACAATGGTACAAAGCTTTAACATATCATCTGAAATATTGAAATCTACTTCATTTGTTACATTAAATGCAACTGGCATAGATTCTGACATCTCATTATTAAAGATTTCTGATGATGGTATTAGTTCATATAAATGAGAATTATATTTTTTTCTCAAAACATTATGATTTGGTGTAACAACTTGGTTATAATCTCGACCTTCATACTGATGCATAATTCCATCATACTCATTCACGTTTACACGTTGAGTTGGTTGAATTTCCATATTACCATCTTTCCATGTATAAATTGGATCACCAACATGTAATTCGTTGTATGATTTGAATCCAGATGGTGTCAATACCTCAGTGTCTTCTGTAACACACTCATTAGAATTCCGGGATAAATGATTCACAGAATTGCCAGAAATAAAAATTTTACCATTTTTTCTAAAAACAACAACACCATCTTTTGTGGTTGGACACCAAATAACACCATCATAAGTGAACTTTTCTTTATTTGTTACAGTTTTAGTATTAGTGTGGTATGGAATAACGTATAATGTATCTTTATCGTTACCAAGATCACGATATGTAATCCTACTACCATATCCAGCTAAAAATAAAATGTGCTGTAATGTATTTGCAACATTTTCATTATCACATTGCATCCTCATATTCTGACCAGTTTCAAACTTATAGTAACCACTAAACTTTGACCATATATCAGTAAATAGCTTACACTGTCTATTGCTCATTTCAGTCAAAATTTTTGGAATTTCTTCACGTGTATTATTTAATATTGCAAATATTTTTTCAGAATCATTTTTTGAAATTATATAATTTTTCATTTTTATTTGATCATATTCAACATCATTACAATTAACAAAAGAATCTACAATTGTATCTTTATAGGAATATGTATAATTTAAATTGTCTAAAGTATCTTTAATAAAATCTATACCAAATCTATTATATGATTTTTTAATGATAATATTTTGCAATTTTTTACGGTTATACATTAATGAACCATCAGTCAAAATAATTGCAAGTAAAGAAATTAAATCATCTGATAAATCAATATCAACATTATTATCATTTATAGCATTTATTGGTATATTTAATCTACTATTTTTATCAATAAGTTCACTTGATTTTTTAATATAATGCTTTCTATCATGATAAAGTACCCTATGTTCAGGGGTAACAACTTGTTCAATACATCTACCACTATACCGATGCATTTCACCATTATACGTATCTACATTAAGTGCATCGATTTGTTGAGTATTTAAATGCCCATCTTTCCATGTATAAATTGGGTCACCAATATGTAATTCATTATATGTTTTAAATCCAGTTGGGGTAAGAACTTCAGTATCTTCTGTTACACAATGAACAAATTGCTGTAACTCATTTTCAAAATGCTTTCTGGTTTTGACATTATCTTTCAAGTTATCAAGTGGGATATCCATTTTTAAAATTGCAAGGTGTGCAATATCAAAGAAAAGTGTTCCAATTGCAATGGCACCGGCAACATGACTACTCATTTGATGAATAGTTTCACATAGTGATGAAACGTAACTACCGATTCTTTTACATGGTTTTGATGGAAGAATCCCAAAATCTCTACCAATCAAATTTAACTGAGATGCATTTATAGCATAACAATTATGCTGTACCATTCCATTTGCATAAAATCTACTGGTATCAGTTGTAATATCATATACATATTTAACTTCATCACTAAGAAATCTTGTATCTTCGATATCATCCTTATAAAATCTTATAATTTTACAAATAGAATTTCCAGTTTTACCATGACTCAAATTTTCATTATAATTATCAAACTGATCAGGGGCATCATTATATGCATTTTTAAGTTTATTACAATACTTCAATAATCCCGAATCTTTAGTAACTTTAAATTTGACCTCATACATACAAGTTTTAATACTATTTCCATCAATACGTTTTTTCACCCCATGAATACCATCAAATGTTTTCATGATATCACTTAATATATTCACAGTAGCATACGACATCATCCTTATATTAACCAAATTATATTGTGGTTTATGGATACAGCCATCAGCATCAATCAATCCTGCAATAAATGCCAATTTGGAGTCCTTTTCCCAATTTAAAAAATTCACGGGTAATGTTTTAGTAAATGAATTCTCTTTAAATGAACATCCAAAGTATTCCATATTTAACATATTAAATTCTTTTGATGAAAATCCTAATGTTCTAACAGAATTATTAATATCACCAGACATAGCATTACCATCACCTAATATAAAACCTAATAAATATGCAAGATCAGTATTTACATTAATATACTCATGAACATCAGGTAATTTGAAATCAGATTCTTTTAATATAGTTTCACCAATCTGTAACTCCCCTGCACACTTTTCACTACCATCACCCATATACACTAAATGGTCAGTGGTAACTAATGCAAAATCCCCATCATCAATTTGATATAAAACAAACTCATCATGATTATTACGCCGTGTAATACGACTAACATTCACCCACCCATTTGTATTGTCCCATATCTCTAATGTTTGTTTTTCATGTGGAGGAGTTTTAAGAACTGATGTATTTTTAGATGTAGCACTATTTCCTACATTTTTTGCATATACCGCAGTTTTTATATCAACTGGTTTATATAAGTCCTTAAAACTAACTTCTGTATATGTACCTTTATCAGTATGAAAATCTTCAAATAATTTATATAATTTTTTAAATGTAATTATTTTTACTACACCATTATACCTTACATAAATTGGAGTATTCCCATACATACAATATGGAATTAATATATTCCCAGAATCAGACAACCCTAATGAATAATCAAGCATCTCACCGGTTAATCTCTTTGCCCTAATCTTACCATACATTTCTTTCATTACACGATAAAGTAAGTCATATCCAGCAATCTTTTTAACTGATGTATTTGCTTCGGAAAATAATCCAGCAATTGTTTTCTCGTTCTTATTAGAATTATCATCTATAGACACATCATTTATATTATTGGCAATCAATGCCTGAACAACTTTAAGCCCATTGAAGTTATCCTTCGAAAGACCATGAGTCTTCATAATTATCTCACTTTTATCCACCACTTCTTCGTCTGACAAGCTCTTATATTTACGTTTAATATTAAATGTCAGAGCCTTTGCCATTTGTTTTCGTGTATATTCTGTATCTGCACTATTATGAAATGTGCTACTAAAATTATCAACTATATTCATTAATTATTTACCTTTAAATATTCCATTATTACTTATTAAATTGAATTGTGAGTCCCATAGTTTTTGATTACTTGATCCCAAATTGAATACAGTATTTTGATCTAAAGGAAGATCATTATGTGTATTTTTATCATATTTACCAGTTTTCAAAAATTTGAACCCTTTTATATTATGAGATTTAACATATTCTACATCATATCCAGTATATAAACATATATTATACTTAGTATTTAGCATTAGCAGCTCTCTAATAGAATCTATATTCCATGGTGCGAGTGGTTCACCGCCCACTATCACAAAGTTATCAGACTTATTATATTCTGAAAACTCTGACATGGCTATTAACCATTCGGAAACACACATTTCCATTACATGTGGA
Organism: Fidelibacterota bacterium; assembly: GCA_029931905.1. Lineage (GTDB taxonomy): Bacteria > Fidelibacterota > Fidelibacteria > Fidelibacterales > Fidelibacteraceae > TCS52. The sequence continues at coordinate 96,457 of JAOZRH010000001.1, read as the reverse complement.
TAATCTTTGTCTTTAAGTGGTTCATTGTGACAACCGGGACAATTATGTGGACATCCTACTGTATATAAACTTGTGCACCATTCACTCAATATTGGATAATCTATAAATGAGATCTGAAAATCAATTGCTAACTTCAACATTCACCATTACCTATTCTCTATTAAATTAGACAAATAAGGTGTCATATAAATTGATAATGACACCTTTTTTTGACTAACCAGTAATTATTATATCATACTTTTGCCATATTTGTGTATCATAGTAATTTATTAATACAATTTTTCTTTGTTTCGTCTTGTAAAAAATGAACAGGGCAATTTGTTGCAAATATTTGTGCATTTTTTACACCCACATTATCAAAGTTATCTAATTTCGGACACTTACATTTTGGTAAAGTAAAAAATTTATGATAACTTATATCCAAATCGAATCCCCACAATGCTTGAAGTTTAAATTCTATTGTCGTAATTATCTGCCCTAAGATATATAATAATCTATTATTATCAGTAAGTTCCATTTTTTTAATAAATTTATTTTTTAAAAAATGCAGTTTCTGTATCTTTTTTATAGTCAGAACATTTAAATTTTTTTCTGCAATTAATTTCCGATTCAACTCCACCATGGAAATATTATCTGGATTAGCAATTGATAAATCAATCATATATTATTCCTCAAACGTTACAACGTTAATGTTCTTTAATAAATCTCTCCATTTAAATTTCTGCAACCAATATAAGAACTTGGTTGTGACATCGGACGTGACATCTTGTGTATATTTAGCAAATCCACACACTGTAAAATATTCACATCCGTCTTCCTGTTTTATCTTAATCTTTTCAAACTTATATTCTTCTACGAATGCTCTGATTAATTTCTTAACATCCTGCTTTTCTTTATGAACATAAATCTTATATGTATCATCAATGTTAATTCTAATAATAGTACCGATCACATTTTCAGCCATAGAAACTTTCCTTATTCAGATTTGAGTTGTTTTGTTTGTACTTCGGCAATGATTTCTCTACAATTATATGCAACATACCGAATCATGAACTGGCAGTTGATTGTAATTGTTGTGGCAAGTATAATATTAAATAGTCTTGATTTTCTATAACCAAGATATCCATATACACTTTGTCCAATCAACATAAACTTTTTATTTCTACCAGCAATAACACATTTATTCTTCTTAGTCGTAACACAATGAACTTTACCCTTATATTTAACTTTTTCTTTTATAATTCGACCATCGAGTTTAATATTTTTATCAAACCAAACAATCTGATATACGATTTTATCTTGTGTAGATTTTGTATAATAGCCAAGTGAAGTAAGTAATAAAATTAAATCATTCCTAAGCGTTTGACTTACAGTATTACATCTTCTAATATTTTTATTACCATCACATTCATAATATGAATCAAAAAATAAAGTTTTATTAGTAGTATTAGTCTTTAAAATCCACTGTGGTATACATTTATTATATGAACCTTTACCACATTCAATTTCAAAATAAGTGAACAAAATATCATTAATAATATATACTGTGTTATCACATTTTGATGTTTGAATTTTTAATAAATTACATATATCAATTATTTTTTTCTTAAATGAATCATCACATTTAGTTATTTCTGTTCGCATAAACATAATACTATCATCGTCATATCTCCTAATATATAATGACCCATTAGCAACATACCACCCCACCAACTTTGCTAAATGTGACTTATTCATAAATAATGGTAATTTGGTTGCTTTGCCCCCACCATTAAAATGTCTATATACATAAAATTCTGAACATTTATCATTTAATTCATATATATCGCGCTCATTAACAACCTTAACCGGTAAAATATAATTTTTGTTATTACCATTATACTTACCATATTTGTCGATTTTATTTCGTAAATCTACACTTAATGTGGATTTAAATGTAGTTAAATGTTTATCTGATTTTATAAAAAGATCATAATTAAATCCATAATCACCACTACATCTTTTGACATATTCATACATACATATTTCAATATCATCATCATCGTCAAAATCTATATTGATGCCATCCATTTTAGGAACAGAATATCCGTGATTCACATAAATATCTTCCGCGTGTTCCCACGATTTATTACCATTTCTATCATATACACGAAATCTATGGTGATCCGTAACAAGTTGGTCAACATTTTGAATATTTTTAAACTTATACATGTCATCATCGTAATCAAATTCCTGAGTATCAATTACTTCATCAATTTCAAGCATATTTGTTTCGGGGTTCTGATTATAAACAAAATCTCCAACCCTAATATCTTTAATATTTTTAATACCATCAATTGTAATAACTTCGGTATCAGGAGAAAAACAATTTGCCACAATTTTAAACACTAACTGAGTTACATTTAAATTGATCATATCTGGATGATCTGCAGTCAATGCGTTTTCCTTTTGGAGAATTTTCATTTCCCTCTTGGTTGCCTGTCTATTTGAAATAGGTTCAGCAATAAGTTTACGGAAAAATCCTTCTTTAATATGAGCAGGGATAAATACAGCACCTGATTCCGTAAGTACAAGTTCTTTTTCAAACATCGTATCAAATAGTGCCAATGTTTCAGCACCATCAAATGATTTAAATTCATTTTCTCTTACATCATATACTTCCATTTTAAATGGATTATTTTCAATATACTCTATAAGGGATGGTCTTTCATAAATATATTTCAATGCTACATTTTCAGGAACCTGATATATCCAAGTATCAATACTATTGTTTGTGGTATAAATACTCGTGGGATACATACTCGTCGCATCAAAATCCACAACATTCAAATAAATTCCTTTGCGGGGAACCTTAACATAGGCACCGGGATATTTATCATCATTCCATGCAAATGGGATTTGGGTTTTAGTCAACCTAATATTCGCTGGTACTTCATTGTCATATGTTTCTTCAACTATTCCAGTATCTTCATTTATAAGTTCATCGGCAGCAACAAATATTGAAAATCCTTTATTATCTTCTCTGATTTCATTAATAACTTTAAGACGTTCATTGGTAAGGTGATTAACACGTCTGTAAATATACCAAATCTTATTTTTATAATACGTTCCAGCTTTGATCTTACTCACACATGCCAAACCATTCTCTTGCGCTTTAAGGGCAATATAAGAGTCCAGTATGTTATTGATTGACATGAGAGAAGCAGTAAAACCACGGGTCATCATTTTCATTTTAAATAATAATGTGACAAATTGTAATTTACCATCAATTCTATCATTCAAAATGACATCATTTACATTATACAGAGCAAAATTTGGAAGATCAGTGAAATATTCCTTATTTAGATTAGGAACCTTTACCTTGGCGTTCAATCCACCATCATCATCTTTTAAAACTTCTTGTGCCATATAATCCAATGACACAGATGGATAATTTTTTACAGAAAAGAATTTGATTAACATAATATAATCAAATGATAGAATTTTGGTTGTATAATATGTATCAACCACCATACCCTGTTTACTTTCCACAACATTGAGAGTCTTGAACATCTGACCAAATGAAAGTGTAAAATATCTGGACAAGCCCAACTTCTGACATCTTGTATACATATACAAAGTATCAAATGTTATGCTATTCCATCCTATTAATACATCAATTTGTTTAATATCCTGCAAAAATTGAATAATAAGTTCTTCTTCTTTACCAAATAACAATATAGAAAATGAATCTATTGTTGGAAAATTTTCAATAAACTTTTTATTAATTTCTTCCATTAATATATTAGGATCACCCTGATGGCGCACTGGATCTAATATACAATAAAAATCAACAGTATTATTCCATTTGTTCAACTTTGCAATGGCATTAATTGGAAACTTTGCTTCGTCTGCATGTGGGAACCCGGTATCATCATGTAATACCTCAATATCCCAAAATGCCATTTGTATTGAATTTATATAATCATCATCATATGAAAATATTTCTTGCTGCAAAAATTGTGTTTCTGCCTTATAATCATCATATATTTCAGTCTTTAATGTTAATATATCTGGATACTGATCCTGTAAGCTTGACTTTCTTACCTTTTTCAGGTCATAAAGTTTTTCAAGTTGTTTCTTAACCATATAATACTGTTTATATGGCATTTCAATTTCTTTAGTATTTTCAATAGGAATAAGATATTGTACATGTTCAGTATATGGGGCAATCTTCATCTTAATTTTTGGTTTCGAGTTTGATTTAGCAATTTTTGTTACTTTACCATCTTCATCTACTTGCTTAACAATATAATACAACTTATCTTCTTTAAAAGAATAGTATGAATCAACTGGATAATATTTTTTATCTGCCATATAATTCTTGCCTTTTTTGTCAAATGGTGTTATATTTAATTCAAATTAACTCAAATATATAGAAAGGAATACAAAATGTCAACCACAAACATTAAAAAAATTCGAAAACTTTGTCGATCATTTGTTAATGACATTGGTATGAGTCGAATCAATGCCCATGGTACCTTATTATATCTATCAATGTCTGGTTCTATACTCCATGGAACCAACACAATTAAGTCTGATTATGATATAAAAGGAATATATTTACCATATAAAAATGATTTACTCAATGGTATTCATAAAAAAGTAATAAACCTTAAAGGTTTAACTGAGGATAATGTTAATGTTGACTTTGAAGTATGGTCCTTACAATATCTTAAACATCTACTAAAGAAAGGTGATTCTAATATCATTGATCTTTTATTTTCACGAACATATCCAGATGCCATATTGTATAGTAATCCTTATTATATGGATATATTTACAATTGAATATATTCAAAAGTACCTCCTTTATAATAACATGACAGGAATTGTCGGTTATTGTCTTGCTCAAGCAGAAAAATATAATATAAAAATAAATACATTAAAATACTTAACTAAGATATTGAAACATGCAGAAACATTCACATGCACTGAACATACCAAACTTAAAGTTATATGGAATGATGACCTACCAATTGCTACCCATATTAAGCTTATAAAAAAAGATGGTAATGATTTTTATAAAGTATTTGGTAAACTATATCAATCTACCATCAAACTTGATACATTTAAGTGTAATATTGCTAAACGCATTAAAGATTACAGTGACCGAACTAAAATTGCATTTGAAAATGAAGGGTTTGATTGGAAATCATTGTCCCATGCATATAGAGCAGGGTTAGAATATCATCAGATCTTGACTCAGGGTTTGATTAGCTTTCCGCTTAAGGATAAAAAAAAGTTGTTGGCTATAAAGACTGGTATTGCTGACTTTGAAGAATCTAAGAAAGAAATTCAAGTTATAATTGACTTGATTACTGACTTAGATAATGGTACATGTTTTAATAGAAATGAACCAGACAATGCAATGTTATCTCAGTCAACTATAATGTTTTATTTAGCTGATCATAAATTTCCAGTATGCAAAAGTGAAAATGAATTAGAATTAATTTAATACACTTTATAATATAGGAATAGTTTTATGAAAATTATTAAACGGTGTGGTACTTGTAATTATAAACTAACGGAAGTTCGTGGTGGTTGAGGAGCAGTAAAGAAACATTTCTGTAGGAAGTGTAGAAAAGTTATACCACCCCATCGAATAAAAAAAGAAAGAGTTTGATTATAGTTCATGTTTACAATGACCACTAAATAGTGCTACAAAATTATTAGTGGATTTTTTAATGGATGCAGGTACTTTCTGTGTAGTTAAAATTTCCACTTTTATTTTGCCTTCCTTATCATATTGAATCACAGTATACTTCCTGATCCGCAATTTCTTGAAAAAATTACGCAAACTTATTGATAAAATTGTGATCTTACTTTCAAAATCTATTGATTTGTTGTCAATTGTTTTAACCAATGTAGCCAAATCGTCCTGACTTTTACTTTTACGATACTCAACATTATATTTTATAGGATCAAATTTGTTAATGCCACATTTTAATATATGTTGCGAAATATCATTATATAAGGTTGTCATTATATTATTAACCTTCGTTATTTTCTTCTTTCAATACAGTTGTTTCTGGTTCTACCTGATTTAATCTATAGTCATTTATATCCATAATACACTTTTTAAAGATATGACTAACAACTGTTCTTAATACATGTCTACTTAAATTAGAATGTACAAGTGTTCTATCTGCAATGGCATTGACAAGTTCTGTTTCTTCATTCTACTGAAATACAATCGGTTCTGGCATAATATATTACTCCATTAATTATTTATTTAATTCAATCTCTATTTAATTAATTCAAAACTTTTATTATAAAAAATGGGCATAGAATTTCTCCCATGCCCAAATTATTATAACCACTGCCTTTTTTTCTTTATCTTTTTCCAAGATTTACCATGTCCTATATCTGACCGAGGGTAATCATCCCATACATTAGGAAGATTTACATAATTACGTTTTTTTCTAATGTATTTAGGATCACATGCAAATGATTGTCTACGTTCGTTTGTAGTTTTAATCCGCGATCTATAGTAATGTCCAAATGACCACCTATTGCCAGTATGAGGAATGGGATCATATCTAAATACAGGATCACCTATATGTCTATTAAAATATCTTCGTTGCCTTGCTGCTATATTTTCAGCTTGTACTCTATCATAAATCTCTTGGAGTTTTTCATGATTAACTACACGCCATAATGCATCAAATATAACAATGTCAACTGTCCATGTTCGTCTTTTATAATAATCACCACAATCACATGTTACATGTTTATCATTTAAAGTTAAGCCGATTTGGTCAAATGAAAATTTGCGTAAGACATCAGCAACTAAAATATGTTCACTTTTACATACACAACAGTTGTTATATTGATCTATTACATAAAATCTCTGAGTGTTCATTTTATCACCTATATCTAAAAGTTAAAGTTACTTAGATTGGTGATAATTCATAATACCATGTTAGCATAATAATTCCTCTCGTTAATATTTATGATATATTATCTTACACTATATCATAATTAATTAAATAAAAATTAAGGATTATAAATTATGGCACTTAAAATATCTCAAGATACCGAACAAAATAATAAACTAACAGAAAAAAGTTCTGGTGTCAATAAAAAATATTTAGCAAACGCTGACAAATCTGACACAAATGATGATTCTAACGTAGATATACACAATTCCATACATAACAAATTTATCAAATATGTCAAAAGTAAGAAAACCATGACAGATGCATATTTCAAAGCTACGCTAATTTGTGTTTATGATGACATATATAAAAAACATTTAGTATTCAAGAATATACCCGAAAATTCAGAAATACAAGCTAATATTAAAGCAATCAAAAGTGATATTTCATTTTCAAGAACTTATTCTATTCTGAACTATTACGCCAAAGATGCTGGCAAAGACATTATCGATGGTAAAAATTTGATAGATGTTACTGCAATGTTTTTTTCTACACTTCACCATTTCATAAAACGAGAAATGTCTTGACAAAGAATAATAAATAATATATAACACGAAGTGTTATATATTATTTATTAAATCACTTCAAAAAACTCAACTAACCGAAATTATTAGATAAAAAAACTTGTTGACAATTGAACTAATCTATGCTAATTAATATTCATTAATATTCATTAAATAAATATATTCCCCCCTAAAGGGGGAATATATTTATTATTATTTATAATATATTATAAGCATTGTGAATAAAGAATTTTTTCTTTGAAAAAAAATTCTTTATTTTTTATTGACAAATTGTTTAAATTAAATTAAGTTAATTCAAATTGAGTTTACTTTAATCAACCTTACGGAGATTTCTTATGTCCAAGCTTGTCATGACAAATGAACAAACTGCTATCATTGAGTCCTTAAAAACAAATAATATTATTAAAGTTAATGCATTCGCTGGTACAGGAAAAGAACAACCATATTCTGAACCAATTTTGACACCTAATGGTTGGACTACGATGGGTGAATTGAGATCTGCAGATACTATTATTGGTTCATTGGGTAATATAATAAATGTTACTGGAATATTTGAACAAGGAATAAAGAATGTTTATAATATTACATTTTCTGATGGCACCACTACTCGATGTGGGTTAAATCATTTGTGGTACGTTTTTAGTGAATCTTCAAATAAACATGAAGTATTATCAATATCAGAATTACTTGATAAAGGGATATCCCAAAATGTATATGATCATAGAAATAATGTAACATCTCAGCAATATAAATTTGCCATACCGTTACCAAATGCTATTGAATTTAATCACATTGATATTCCAATTGATCCTTATGTATTAGGAGTACTACTTAGTGATGGTGAATTTAGTAGCAAAATTATAAATAATGTCATTGATAGTTTGCCAGAGTCTGATTTTTTACAACCTATCAAAAATAGTAGTGGTAATTATACTATACAGTATAAACAGTCCGTTATTAAAGAGGGTTTAATAAAATTTGGATTAGATGGCAAATCGTCGATAAAAAAACATATACCCAAAGAATACTTGTTTAATACGTTAAGTGTTCGACGTAATATTTTTAAAGGTTTAATTGATACTAATGGGTATGTTCAAAATAAAGGAAATAATAAAGAGTTTATCGAGTATTCAACATCATCAATGAATTTAGCAATGAATGTTATTGAGTTAGCAAGGGG
>JAOZRH010000001.1:0-87674 GCA_029931905.1 Fidelibacterota bacterium | reverse complement strand
ATAACACAGAAGCAAAAACAACACATGCATTTGCTTTGTCTCATGTCAGGGACACATTAAATTTTGGTCATCGGAAAAATGGATTAGGTAATTTGATGGTTCATGAAATCAGAAACATCTTGAAAATCAAAAATTATAAAGTGGCATTACTACTTAAAACAATATTTACTGCATACTGCCATTCACAATATGATACCATCAATGAGGTAACCGTAAAAGCACTTTTAAGTGAGGATAGGTCATTGCGAATAGACTTTATGTCAGAAGGTCTTAAACCTAACCAAATGTCCACATATATGATCATGCTATGGAAATTAATTGCAGATGATAAGCTTACTTTGTCTCATGACTTCTATCTTAAGTTTTTTCAATTGAATATCCACTATTATAATGAACATATCAATTATGACGTTATAATGTTGGATGAAGCACAAGATTCTAATAATGTAACTTTGTCTATTTTCAATAAGTTTGTTGGTAAGAAAGTTATTGTTGGTGATAAATATCAGGCAATATATGGTTGGAGAAAAGCAATCAATGTAATGGAAAAGATTAATGCTGACATTGACCTTGCTCTTACTACCACATTTCGATTTGGTCAGAAAGTTGCCAATGGTGCCAATAATATTTTACAGGAAGTGTTTGGTGAGAAAAAAACAATCGTTCCATTTTTCCCAACCATTAAAAAGAAAATTGATTCTGAATGTAGAATCACCAGAACAAATGCTGCACTGATTAGAGAACTCGATCATTTGTCTGAATCTAATAAACTTGTTAAAACTGTAAGGAAACCATCTGAGATTTTTAGTATGTCTCTCTCTGTATATTATTTTCAACTGGACAAATGGAAATATAAAGCTGAGATCACTGAGAAACGATTGTTACAATTTAAAAGTACCAATGAAATGAAAGATCATGCTAAGACAATGAAAGACATTGAACTTCTTATTGCAATCAAATTAGTTGATGATTACGGTGAACGTCTTCTTGATTTGTTTGATATAGCAAAAATAAATCATAGAAAACGGACCAATATTGATATATTTTTAACCACCGCACATACTTCCAAAGGTAAAGAGTGGGATCAGGTTACAGTTGTTGATGATTTTCAGGATTTACTTGATATTATGTTAGATGCAAAGATATATTCCATTGCTGACCTTAGAAAAACAATGAAAACCAATTACAATCGGGTTCAACATGTTGCAGAAGAATTCAACCTATTCTATGTTGCAATTACACGTGGTATTGTTAAGGTTAATGTTAACAGTAGAAATCACAGATATCTAACAATGTCTGAATATGAATTGGATGCAGAACTTTCTTTAATGAAAGAGAATCGTAATACTGCAGAAAGTAATGATTGGAAAAAGGGTTTTAAAACAAGAAAGAAAATGTAAAAAAATGGGGTGGTGATGCCACCCCATTCATATTATGCCTCAGTTAAATAAAATACGTTATCTAAATAATCTGATTTAAATCTGTTCACCTATCTATATCTATAATATTTATTGATTATATCATCATCAAAGTTTAAAAAATGTGATGGATATGTAATTACAACATATGTAATTTCTTCACCATCAAGCTCTACGGTTTCAAATGTTGCTTTAATTATGATATTCTTTGGATAGATTTCAAATATTGTACCAGCAACTACATCATCATCTTTCGTTAATAGCATAAATAGTGTTTCATTTTCATTCAATAAATCAAGTAAATTGCTAATATTACTTGTATTAAATAATTCTGTCATATAAATTGAATCACCAAATACATCATAATTCATTTCTGTTGTATATGAACCCGTTGTACTATCGTAATTTGCCTTTACATTTAATATGGCAATGACACTATCATTAAATACTGAATGTGTGTCTAAATAGAATTTATCATGTAATTTGATAGTTTTTGTATCATCTGTCAATAATGTTGTTGTGCCATTCTAATATGTGACAACATTATCATCCAAAATATTATATAATTTTAAATTTTCATAATTATAAAACTACATATATTTATTTAATTTTAGGTATATATCAGTGTGATTACTATCGAATAATACATCAGTTATACAAAGATTTGACGAAATATATGCTGGTTTATAACCAAATGTGTTTTTAGGATCTGTTATTTCACGAATTTTCTTATAATCATAAACTACAGGTGAATATCCATATATATCTTTGCCATATGCAGTTTCGTAATTGGGAACTTCATATAATATCCATTCACCATCATATATCATTGGTGCATACTTATATGCTGCACTTTCACCAGTTATGACACCATCTGTGTTAATTTCGGTAATAACGCGCTGAAATAATATATCACCCGTTACAAAGTCTATCAACATATTCATTGTAGAATTACAATAATAATATTTGTCATCGTCAACCTTTATTATTTCATTTTTAAAATTCCCACTCAAATCCTATGGTACAATGAATGCATTTTGAACAGTGTATGATGTCGCATCTGCTGCGCATGATAATTTTAACACCATTGATATATCAGTAAATTCTGGAAGTAAGTCTAAATCAATTGTGCTATCTTCTGATACACTTTCAAATTTAGAAGTGTGTAATAAATAAATGTCTTCATTTGCATAATTAAACTATCCAATATCAGACTAACAAATGCATTCACTTGAATATGTGGCATCTGGAATAGATTCATAATCCTCAATTGAAGTAAATCCATTCTAATCAATATTATTCTTTATTTTTTGATATACATTAGAATCATCAAAGATACCATTCGATAATGCAATGTGGTCATATGTATTTGCATATTTTTTATATGTAACAAAATTAGCATCCATTAATGAATTATTTGGATCTGATTCAATAACTTTTATAGATAAGTCTATATTATTCTGGAATTCATTCATTATATATTGATTTATATTAAATTTTCTCTATTGAGAAAACTGTGTATCTACTGTCTATGATAATTTTGTTGCAGTTTCTTCTACATCAGACTCAACAAACCCAAATTCATTTATAGACACATCATCATTTACACATCTTAATCTAATATCACCATAGTACATATCATCAATCGTTCCATTCATAAATGCTTGATAATTTATACCAACCTATTCATTTGAAAATACTTGTACATCCTTTTTATATAACTGATTATTATGATAGATATTGACCATATAATGATTTATAGTTACAGGTATGAATTCATATAATGTTGCGAATAAAAACTCCCCAAATACTGCTGGGGTCAAAAATATCATTGGGTCTGTTACCGTATTCTATACATTCTAATCAAATGGGAATATAGAAATTTGATTATTAGAATAATAGCATGTACCATCATTAAGTTCTGTAACAATGTGATTATTACAATTAGGGAGTTTTAAAATATTTTCATTAGATTTTAAATCAAAATATTTAAATATTACTTCATCACCTACATTTAATGATACTTCTGCTGGAACTTCTACAACTGCTGTCATTGGATTTGCAATTGATCTAAATGTAATATCATAAATTGTATTATTAATTTTTGCCTGTAGCCCATTTTGAGGAAAGGCAACCATTGGGACAACAAATATATTTTCGGGATTATTTTTAGATGTCACTTTACCAATCCATTGTACGTCCTTAGTATTATATCCCATGTTATCGACCTATTAATAATTTTTTATTTGATACTATACTTTGTAAACTATTATATCTGTTCACGAATTTATATTCCAACGTGCATTTATTTTTGATATATTCAATTTCTTCATCTGTAATGGTATCCCTTACATTATATGAAACATACCAATCTTGAGTATTAACAATTCCAATATTCAACTTTGATAAATTCAATTCATCTAAATCAAAGGTTGTTCCATCATATGTTGTTGTATCTGATACTAATTTAACGCTATCAAGAAGGTAATCAAACTATTTATCGGGGTTATCTTTAAACTATGTGTCAAAATGTGTATCCTTTGACATCAATTTTAAATTACTTAAGAATGTATACCCTATTTTAACAACCACACCATTAACAATACTTGATATATAGTCATGTACAAATACATTTTCAAGGGCTTCCATTTTAGAATATAATTTAAATCTGTTTAATAAGAAGGTTATGTCAAATTCCTGCGATGTAAGTATGATGGTACCAACGTTATTTTGATTTGGTTCAAAAAAGCGTTTATGATGATTAGGTGTAATAAAATTTGTAATATCAGATTTAAAATGTGAATTTTTTTTCATAACATCTTGTGCACTAACATTATTGCCATTAAACTAACTCATATCAGTATTTATACTAATTAATGCAGTTGTAACCATATTTATAAATGAAACGGTACCATCATCATATGTAATTGCTGTAGTATCAAATATAGTTGATCTATCTGGTGTAATATATTCTAATATATCTTCCATTACTAAATCTAATCCAAGATTAGACTCATTTATTGCATAATTACCAGATTGAAGTAATTTTAAATTATTAAATTTCATATATATTCCCTTAAGTAAGTTCTTTTTTCTAAATTAATTTAAAAAACTTATTTTTTAAGGTAATTATACAATGATTCACACTTCATCAATAAAAACAATGTTTGATAATAAACATATAGACCAATTACACTTTGGTGGTTCAATAAAAACATATGTTATCCCATGTAAATATAATCAACAAAATCCTTTCACAAGTGTTAATGGTGAATATTTCATATTATTCTTTGTACCGTCTATGCAAAAATTTAATCACTACAGAACTTATAATGATGGGCAGGATTATAATACAAATTTTATATCATTTTTACAGAAATTTGATCCTACATATACATTACAGGAAAAAGCCAATACATTTGCTTTATTTAAAATAACAACATCTGGTGAATTAGCATATATCGGAAATTCAATTACTGATGAACTTGATGATCCAGCTATGATAAAAGCATCAACTACATTAAGTTTATTTTCAACAAGTCAACTTTTGATGGATGAATATAATAATGTAAAAGGTATAAAATTTCCAATATCAAGTGGGCATCAAATTAATTTAAATTTTTCATCTATTGATTTTACAATTCAATTATTTGGTTATAATTATTTAGCTAACAATCAAACATTTTTAAAAAACATTAATAAAATTTCACCATACTACTCACTCGGAGATAGGTTTTTACAATCTGATAACAATGCTGATAAAATGACACTTGAATAGCAATTGTATTATAGAGATCAACCAATAGCACAGGTTAAAAACTATGATGATGCACCATTTGGTATTCCAATTTACTATACAGATGATGATATAGTATTTACTATTAAGAAAATCTATACACACTCTTTATTTAATTTAATGTTACCTAATAGTAAAAACCTTAAACAGCTATTGATTATTCATAAAATTGCTGGAAAATTAATGTTAGATTTTTATTATGATGACAATGACGTAATTTCAAAATCACTATCAGAAATATTGATCACAGTTGAATAGATCAAAGATGACAAATTCCAAGTAGTTAAAAAAAGTGATCCAGATGTAATTTATGAATGTACATTTGATTAGATTAAACTTGAGTTTGTGAACTTTATTGAAATAGAAACTAATATAGATGGTTTAAATTTAAAAAATTTAACAAATTTTGTATATAATGGTATTCATTTTAGTGAAGAAACTATTGATACCAACCTCATATTTGCCAGTTATAATCAATCTGATATAACAATGGATTGGCGATATTCGTCTTATTTTTTTAATGATAATTCAAGAAGATTGTAGATTGATAATACAATTGTAGATGTTGTTGGTTATAGAGAAATTCCATCAACATATTGCATATATGACAATGGTGATAACACAAAATTATTATATTATCAAATGGCAGTTAAATATTCTACATAGATAAATGCACTTACCCATAATGCAACGATGATTAAAAATGTTGCACCATTATATTTAGAAGTTGGTAATTGGGTTATTTTCCCAAATCATAATATTATTTTACCTAATTCCAATGACATTTTGAAAAGTTCAATTATTAAAAATGGGTCTGATCAAAATATTACATATTTATACTCAGTTGACAAAAATGTTAATTTGGTTGAGATACAGGATATTAATGGTTCAATTAATAAAATTTCTGGTAATGTAATTAAAGTTAATGAAGTAGATTCTACTACAACAATGTATTCATTTAAAACCTTAATGACAATAGATGTAGATGTTGATTCTACTGGTGCATTTGAACTTTCACATTTTGGTATTGTTAATAACTTTATATCATTGGATTCACTTAATACAAATACGTTAACAAATAAAAAGCTAATTACCAAATTTAAAGGAAATACTGTAGATGATTATGCATCTGTTTATAGAATGCCATTTTATATTAAATAGAATGATATGATCGATTTTATAAATAATGACACATTTATTAAATTAACTGGGACAGATCGGTTTAATATATCAGTCGGTGGTAAGGTTATAGAAGATCTATTAGCATTTAAAGCTGATCCATATATAACATTAAAGGATATTACTGAATATAACAATATTGACTTAGACACCCTTGATAATAATAATAATACATTTATCACAAATCTTATAACATCACAAAATACAATACCAAAAACATTGTCTGCAATTGTTGTTGATGGTGCAAATGAATATACATTATGCAAATTTCCATATCAACAAGTTAGACACTATCATAGATTAAAACCAGTAATGAATGGAATCATTTCGTCTTATGAAATTGACCATTTTGTTGATGATGATGGTACCACATATAGTAAAGCATCCATTGATTATATTACTTCAAATATTACAATCGATGTATTGGATATAAATTTAACAATCATTGCAGATAAAAATGTAATGTCATCTTCTTCAAAATCTGCATATACATTTGTTGATTATTCATTAAATACATTTACAAATGTGATTCCTTTCTATAATTCACAAATGTCGTATGAAAATATGCTATCTAATGCTATTTCAGACGAATTGAATGCTACAGCATCAGTTTCTGATACAACGGCATTAAACATAGCAGCAACTGATAATGTAGACCATACACTTGAGATTGACATTTCTAATTATACTATTTTAGATAAAGAAGAACTTACTATAAATATTTTATGTGATTCGGTTGGTAATATTGAAAATGAAATTGGACAAAAAAATATATTTGATAATGTATTAAATAATGACGGAATTTCAGTATCTTTCAATGATTCTGTTACATTTAATACTTTATATTATGATTTAATTTCAAGAGATATTGATTTATTTAAAGATAATACTCATTTAGTCAAAAATTTTGATATATGGCAATATGGTGAATATTCAAATAAATGTATTGCATTTATGATAATGGAACCATCAATAGATATAAGATTTTTTAATTTAGTTGAAAATGCACTTCAAAAAAATACTAATGTAACTCAATCTAACAAACATATGTATTAGACAACTATGATGGGAAAAACCTTTTTTCTTGATAACACAGCAGAGCAACTGCCAGATATCGATATACATGCTATGCTCGATCCCCTATGTTTATATAGTGAAAGTGAATAGACAGGTGTACAAGATAATTGGTCATAGACAAAATATAATTATGAACATAAATCAGTAACAAATTTTACATCTACTGCAATTACATAGTTATCAAATTGGGATGCTGGAAGTGCACTTATATTAGCATATTAGAACATGTTTCATTCATATGGTAAAGTGGGTCAAAATCGCCAATTATATGCATTTCACGCAATGTATATGGATTGTGCATTTGGAATTTTACGATTAAGTAGTGATAAAATTTATAATACTTCGACATATCCTGATTGGTACTTAGGTGCAGGTGAAGTATTTTAGGATTACAAAGATTCTAAATTTTATGGAATTAAATTATCAAATTTACAAATAGTACCAACGGAAACTCCTAATAGTAATCACTATGCACTTTCTTTAATTATTAATAGAGAAAAGAAAAAAAGTCCTGAGATGATGAGATTGACATTGGATAATACAAGTTATGACCATTTAGTTGAAGAAATTTCATTTGATACTACATGTGCATATTCACATGAACCAACATCATATGTTGAAAAGTGTCATGGTGGAATTGCAGGATTTCATAATAAATATATTGCATATTATAATTACGAATTAACACAAACGGAGTTAGACTATATCAATTCTGAAAGTAAATATGATTTAGCAAGAATGATTAGTAAAAATCAAATGTCCAGTGTATATGATGCAAATGTGATTTCAACCAAATTAAAAGATTCACTTAATGATGTAAGTAGAAAAAATTTAATCATTACTATTAAAAATTTGGATAATCACCTTTATATTTCAATTAATGGACATTTATATTCTAAAATAATAATTAACAATGTGATTAATTTAGAAAAAATTAGGTTATTTGGAAATAGATGGTTTGGTGATAAAGTAATTCGTATTATAAAAAATGAAAATGTTATTTCAGAATTTAATCAAACATACTGTTAATAGGGAAATATAAATGTTTTATAACTTTAATACATTCAATGTATACATGAGCAACGCTGTAACTGCACATGGTATGATATTTGGAATAGATGCAGATTCTACTACTGAATTATCAAATCATGTAGAATTTAGTATTCTTCATAATGAAGGATCTAATGCAATGAGAACATATCTATATCAATACGCACCAAATAAATTATTTACAGAAAATGGTTTTACAGAACTTGAATTTCTTTATTCTGTTAAAGATGTAACTAAAGATATGACGATTCCTTTAAAAGAATTTCCATTTGAAGAATTGTATATTAAATGGGGTTCATTTGGTAATTGTTTTAAATAGTTATAGGAATTAGAAACAAATAATACATTAACTGCACCGCAATTTGCACAAGTTTCACGTTTTATTATAGATGAATCACTGGTATTCAATTTGGCAGTTGATATTATTGGAACCAATCATAATGTACTTGAACGTGATACTAATGAAGGAAATAGTAGTTTATATTATCAGGCATTTAAAAACGTTTTTATGAAATATAAAGATGCACTTCTTTTATATGATAATCCAGAAGAGCACACTACCATTCCCCAAAATATATATGATAGCTTATTAACTGCAGATTCCACTGTATATGATCGCCCATGTGATGTTTCATAGGATGTGATTGGTATTGATTAGACTATACAGATTAATAATCAGGTAACGCCAATATTGGTATTAGATGGATCTTTTACAAAACTACAACCAACATATTTCAGTTATTATAATGAAAATGTTAATGTAAAATTTAAACATGAAACAATTCCACAATTGATTATACTTGGTGGATCTGCATATGCGGATTATGATGGTGTGGGTGGTAATTTAGATTATGAATGTTCACAATTAAAAATCAATGCATTAAATTCAGTTGGAAAAAGTCATTATACTGAAAATATATTAAGATATTATATCGGAGATGAATATACATTAATGAAACATGGTTGGTAGAATACCATCTTTGGGAATTTTAATGTTGGAAATAATTTAGTAAATGGAAATGATATAACCCCATCTCCACAATGTGAATAGGAAGTTGGTTCAGATAATGAATTTATCAATGGTACTGTTATTCAATTTTCACCATTTAAAATCAGTACTAAAGCAGCAAATAAACCAACAAATATTAATCCAATTGATTTAGATAATGGTGAGGGTGAAGGGGAAATTATATCAGCACCAATGAGTGGCGAAATTATAAGCCTTACACCACAAGCTATTGTAAATACTTAGGATGAATTTATATATACTGTTCACCATTTTACCACCATTGTAGATCCAGAATATGCCACATTAATCAAATATATGACAAATACACATGGGAGTATTGATAATAATGAAACCTACAATGGTTATAAAATTAAAGAAATTGGTAGTTATGAGTTAGAATCTAATAATGAATATGAGAATTTCATATGTATTTATAAAAATGAAAATGGTGATTTACCCCAAACACAGGTTGCAATCCGTGATATCAAAATTAAAGGCGATGGATATGATCTCACATTAATCCCATCATATACAGATAATTTAACATTATTTGAGGCTTCTGATAATACTGCATATTGGAGTTAGGAAACTGATAGTTCCAGTCGTATACCACAGGGATCATTTACTATAACGATTGCATAGGTTAATATTAATTAGGTTGATTATGTAGAACCAGTTAATACATAGGATGCAGTTTTTAAAACTACACATCAATTGGATATGGCATATTAGGAATTTAATAAAACTGGATATGTACTTGATTTTGATGATGATCTTCCATTAGGTTCATGTACACCAACAAATACAACCAATGATACACCAATTATTTTAATTATGTATGATGGTGTATCTGGGAATGCCAAACTTACATTTAGAATTGGTGTGGATAAAGATGGTAATATACGTCAGGACATTTCAGATCTTAGTTATATACGATTTTATACAGAACCAGAGGGTGATTATTTTAGTTTGTCACCATCAGATGCTAATTTTGATGAATTTTATGCAGGGTCAGAAGATGTACAGTGGGTGTGGGATCTAACAACTGATGTTATTACTGAACGACAATATATTCTGCATATTGTGTGGGTAAATCCTAACTATATTAACTAAAGGAATTTTAAATGATACAAATAACAACTTCACATACAACTGGGTCATATGTAAATTCGATTTCATTAAACCTTACTTTAACCGGTGATAATTTAAACGAATATGGAATTGCATATTCTATAAGTCCAAATGTATAGAATCATATAAAAAAACAAAGTACAACAATCCTTATCCATAGTACATGTATATGTAATTATTATATTTTTAAATTGGAAGACAAATATTCTCCACTTGGTGAAATTGAATCAATTCCATTTACCATAACATATACAAATACACTTACTAATGATTTTATTGATACTACATCCGGTATTACACCAGATCAAAGTGATATTGATGAAATATATATAGCAATGTCAGATCACACAAATTCATCTGTATTATTTTATCAGTCCCAATATTTTATTCCTTGGGAATTTTTTAATAAAGCCATCACATCAACTGACTTTAATAAATATGATCATATTGACGAAGATGACTTTATCCGTGATAGATATTGGACAAATGCTTAGGCACCCGATGGTACGCATGATATTATTGTGTACGGGGGAACTCATGAAAGTTTACCCCGTAGAAATGTATTTATATCAAGATTACGCAATGCTGTGTTACAAAATCCCATAACGTGGATGTCTAATGTGGTTTATGATCATGTTGATATATTACCTCAAGAAAACAAAGTCCCTGATATATTAACATATTATAATAATAAATATTATAGTTACATATTCGAACATCCAACTATATTATTTTATACAGATGATCTACATATTGGTCATAGTCAAGATGATAAAGATAATAACATTTTTGAAATTACACTAACTGATCAATGGGGTTAGAGTGATACTGTACATTTACCTTCATAGTATTCTTTTTATTGTAAACAACAATATCAATTTATACTTTTTGGTGATATTAAACTACATATCAAATTAAATGGAATAAGTTCATCAAGTAGAGAACATGCACTTATGTCAAAATCCCATGCTTATAACATGTTACCGAATGCACCAATTATTGATCCTATTATAACAAATGGTAAAATTAAGGTTACAGTATCATCATTGGCTAAGAAATTAGTATATAAATTACACCAAGATACTACTACATTTGATACTGTAGTTGATTATGAAGTTATAGATTTAAATAGAGAAATATTAGATTTTATTAAATTTTCAAATGATGTTGATCCCATTACAACGAAAACTGTTGAAATTGATTGTACATCACTATTGTGTTCTATGGAAGCATTCGTATCAATGGGGTTATTAGAGGAAGCAGAATCTGCAATAATTATATCAAGACGGATATTCCCGTGGCTAACAGATCTCCATGAACATAACATGAATTATTTATATAATTCTACTGAGAAATATTCATCACCATTATATACAATCTTAGATTATTCATCTATTGAAAATGAAAAACGTCAACGAAGATTTCTTCTTGGTTCATCTGAAAAATCAAAACAAATATTAAACCAAACAGGTAATCTAAAACGTAATACGTATAATGTTATTACAGATGATATTGAGGGAAGAATTGAAGTTAATTCTACCGATACTACAACATTTAATGTTGATATTATTCCACTTTTAAATACTCAAAATGTTATTAAAATAATTCAATTAATAACTGATAGATTTGTGGATTATGATGGATCTTATAGATTTGGGAATGAACTTCAACTTGATATGGCATTTTTTATTGATGAAGTTGGTAAAGTAAAATCTAATGAAGACATTTTGAATGCATATAATTCATTAGATACACGAATTATACGAGATGATAAAATGTTATTAATGGATGGCATTGGTAAAAGTTCTTATCATGATTATTATGGTCATATGCTACCATTAGGAAATGGAATTTTACAAGTTGGACAATCTAGTGTTGGTTCAATACAATATACAAAACGAGATAGCATTGAATCCTCATTATATAAAGATCAATTTACAACATTAATAGATAGTGATATTTTAATATCAAAATTTGATATTGAATTAACACATATGTGGTTTTTTGACAAATTGGGTAATAATTATGAAGGTGCTAAAAACGATTGGTATTATAATATAAATAATAGTGTTGATAAAGATCTTATTTTAAATGCCATGAATATTTCAAAAATTGTGATTACGTCAGGTACTCATGTTGAAACATTTAATTTTACAAACCATTTAGCAAATATGCCAATTCCGCAACTTGTAAATTCAGATCTCGGTGATCAAGGATTCAGTAGTATAGCAATACACCTTACTTATAGTACTGATTGGGAAGACATACCATTTACAGATCCAATTCTTCAAAATTATGAACCAATCAATATGCATATTTGTGTATGTCCAACCATACTGTTATCGGGTGGTAATATTGCTTTAAATGGAACAGATGGTATTGATGGAAAATTAAAATTAGCAATCGATACATTTATAACAGACCAAACGTGTTATATCGATAATACATCAATTGATACTACTGTGATTACTGGTACTAATGTTGGACTTATTAATGTTAATTTACATACATCAACAACCAACAATTATGTATTACACAATTTAATGATGTTTGGTAATGATGATACATTAGAAAAATCAGTTGAAGTAATTATAAATAATGAATATTCTAAATTTTGTAATTTTTCTTCACCCACACCAACTACACATCTTCATGTAATAGCAGATCCATTTGCAACATCTGGATATGATAAATGGGATGTTAGGTTGTCATATAGTGGTGAAACTGGTTGTAAATTGCTACAGGATTTACAAGGGCATAAACGATATCAACATTATGGTGAACGGTATTTTAGATCTAGATTTACTACAGATTTGCCCCCACTATAGTTATGTCAACAAGGAAATTATTATAATCCTAATACAAATGTGATAGAGTTTGATGTGACATGTGTAGAATATCCTATAAATCTAAATGGTATAGCATTCAATAAAAATGTAATTGATACTGATACACAATACTATAAAACTTCGAAATTTAATACTGAGATTGCTGAACACAAACGTATTGTTACTATTCCATATTCATATGAACTTCAAAATGAAGAAGCACCAATTGCTCCTATTGTAGTTTTTTATAGATTTTAGAATACACAATATGAACTATGGGAATTTGGTGCAGCAGTACGTGCAATTGGTAGTGGTAGAATGCCACTTGGAATATTTCCAAATAACTATTATCATATGCCCGAATATCACAAAAGATAGCAATTTTATGCTGTTCTATATGGTGTTACAAAATTAAGACTTCATTCAAATTATAATTTCTGGTCATATAATAATTTTTGTGGATATTTTATGATAGACAGAAGTTCGTCGGATACCATAGATGATTCGTATTAGGGAACATCATTTATTATTAGAGCATATGACTTAGATAATGTATATCCTGATGTGAGTTTTTATCCAAGAATTTATCCTGATGATTAGATATTACTATAATATCAAATTAATTAACAAAAGGATTTATATAGGTTAATAAACATTGAAAATTCAACCAGTATTATCATATAAGCAGTTGCGTAAAATTGACGTAAATACAACCCATTCTGATATGAAACTTGGGACCGGAGCATTTTCTATTGTATTTAGGGTATCACCATATCCTAAATATGATGAAAATTCTGAAATTGATAATCACTCTGTAGTTGATTATGCATCACTATTTAAGAAAAATGGAAATGATATGTTTGATACATCATAGTAGAGTACAGAAGATGATGCATTTTTTCCAATTTTTACATATAATCCAATATTATTATATGACCATTTTAATAAAGATACAAAATCATATTTTTACAATACACATGCATGTTACATTTATAGAGGGTTTGTACACTGGTTAATAAATGATATGAGTGACGTTCCTCTCATACATTTAACAGCTAAACTCCCAACAATACCAAATACAACATTTAATGTCATTTTAAGTAGAGATGGTAATGAGTTTGGTCTTGATATTGGTAGTGGTTTGGCTTCTGAATATACATCGGTATATAGAGATAAATCATTTTTTACATCACCAAATGAAATCGATTTAGATATTTATGATACTGGAAATATTACCATTGGTTATGCTGAACGCGTTCCAACATATTCTTATAATAGCTATACATATAAAAATACATTATATGGAAATTTAGATTATTTTAAAATATTTAAAGATGTTGCATATAAGATTGATTTACAAAATAATTGTTTACCCGAGAATATAACTCAAAATTCAAAATATGTTTTTGATGGAATCACATACCATAATAGAGATAATAAAAAATGTCAAGTAAATTAGACATATCAAAGTTCTGATGGTGTTAATTATAAAATTAGCGATGTTCATACAGCGACATTACAAATCAATCACATGTATGATACAAAAGAATCTGATATCATTGATGATAGCGTTTTTTATTTAAATGTACAGCATGAGTATAATGAAGAATTTACTAGTAAAATTTTTCCAATATTAAAAATTGATGTTGAAAAACCAATAGATTCAGAAAATGTTGAATTTTAGCAAGATAAATATGTTATTACTGGATTTCATAATGATAGCACAGCAGATTTTAATGTAGAACCATTTAACATTGCACTTAAAGATATTGAATCAATTAACAATTTAATTTCATTATAGGACATATTTAAAGGTTAGATAACAAATACCATTGATACAGATAACTCAGAATCCTTATATATTAATAATTGGTTGAATTTTACTAACATTATTAATGATTTGATCAAACAATATGATTCAATTGGAATTAATGTAAAAAATATTAACATTGTTCCTAATAAATCATTTAAGTATACAATAGGTTTAACTATAAATTTTGATACAATTCAGAGAAATGATATTAAGCCTCAAGTTTCAAGTGTAAATCCTACATATTTTTGTATAGTTGGTTCCAATTTTAATGATTCCAATTTTAAAACTGATCTTGAAAAACAAATATTTTATTCATATACTACATTTTCAAGACATCATGCAATTGGGATATCTGATACCGGAATGGCAATATATTACAAAAATGTGCTTAAATATGTACAGACAGACCTATCTAAATATGTTGTAGATGGTGCCTTAACATATGAACAAGCACAGGGTGATGTTGTAGTATATGCATCATCACAAGCCCAATTTTACACACTTATTGACCCAAATGAAATGCTCATTAATTATGATATAGGATTATCAACATTAGATCATTTAGTATCATCAGGGGCAGCACCATTTAACCTTGTAGATACATATTCTTCTATAAATGAATAGAGTATATCAAATTTGGATTATTTTACATTAGAAACCACAGACGGAACTATTTTATTACAAATGGATTTAGTAAATATAGATGCTGCATCTATTTATGAAACAATCATTGAAAATTTCACATTTGATTATTTAATGAATAATATATGTTTAATTATGGTATATCAAATTGATGGGACAAAATATTTTCTATCAACATTTGATAAACTACAATTACAACCTAAGATTATTGGATCAAGTAATATTTCACAAACCAATGAAATTATTGGTGATAATGTAAACATAACTACCGAATTGTCAAATGACATGTCAGATGTAATTATATCATTTGATCAAAAAAGAGCTATTAGTACAAATGATAATTTTATACTATTAAAATATTATTCGTCTACACAGTCTTTACAATAGACACCATTGTCATAGTCTTTAGAATTGCATCCATATTAGTATGTATAGAATGATATAATACCAAAATCAGATCTTGAAAAAAAGTTTGTTGTTATGAATGATACATATGTACATGTAGATCCAATTACAATAAAATCACTTATTAATGCACCAATTAATAATATTAAATTTAGACCAAATGGTATTTGTAGTGATGATGACGTTTCGGCTACCATTTTGACACCAATGAAAATAAAACAAAACCAAGATGGCACATGGTATATTAAATGAAAAATAAATTCATAATAAATAATAATAAAGTTGAATTCAAAGATATAAGTGAACAAGTGCAATCAACTGATGTTACTAATGTATTAAATCACGATTTTGACAAACTAACATTTGTTATAAGTAAAAGTGAATTAGAACAATATATTATCCCGGTAATAGATAGTCCACCAATTGGAACAGTTAATATAAATATAAACCCAATAACATCTGATACAATAAATCACGATTTATTTACAAATATTACATCAGATTTTTTTAAAACCGAACCAATTATTGATAAAGAACCTTTAGTTATACCATCATCAATTAATCAAAATAATTCCACATTTGCAGAACTTGCAATTAATTATGATTTTGGATGTACTGAATATGAATCAGTTACAAAATTAAAAAATGAATTGTAGCAAACATTTAAAAACGTATCAGAAAATCGGATTACCAGATTTATATACCCAATTTCAAATGGTGGTAATGTTCAATATGGAATATCAAATCGAGAAAAAAATAATTTTACATTAACCTGTACATTCTCAAAACCAACATATATAAATACATTTTCATTAGAAATGGAAGCAGTTGAGCTTACACCCACTGCCAAATTATTAATTAAAGATAATCCAGACAATTTAAATGAAATCTGTAGAGCTACAAATGTTGCTTATTAGAGAACAGATGCATATAAACCAAGTACAAATGTTAAAATTTATGGCATTGACGATGTTAGTGGTGAATAGGAATTGTTATATGATGGATACCGCGTTAGAGGACGAAAATGGTATAGTAGTCGGTGGTATAGAATGCAACACATATCATATCAGCGTTACAATTATGATGGTTTAACATGGTCAAATAAGATATTTAGAAATAATAAGGTATTTACTACTTATAAAATGGTAGTAGAATCTGAAGCTGTTAATACATTGTCATTTTAGAATTTTGGAAGATATGCAGATGTAATACAGTCTTATCAAACCAATTACGCATACTATATGAATGATAATGCATTAGAAAGTGTAATTTCTGATATTAAACAAATCAGTTATAGATATAAATCTTCAAATAACAATATATCAGGAAATACCATTTTATCTAATTTTAAAGTTGAATATGTTAGTGGAAATACACATTTTTCATGTAAAGTAAATCCATTATATAAATGGTCTTTTAAATATGGTGATTTAATAATTGGTATGAATGTTAGGGTAGTTGCATATGACATTAACAATTATTCTGAATTAAATGATTCTACTATAATAGAAGAAATATATGTGCCAATTCCAGATACAAAACAAACAATAAACTTTATTATAGATCAAGCATATTCAGAATTGTATGAAATTGAAACATATAATATAGAATTTGAACTATTATACGACATAGATAAATATGAAACATTATTTTCACAAAATAGTGTGGAAAGTATTAAAGTAAATCAAGTAATAAACAATTATGATTACAATTTCAAATTTCCAAACCAATCAACTATGAGTGATATATAGCCAAAGGAACTAACAGTATAGACTACGTCTTTTAGTGGACCAGAGCTGAAAGTTGTTACTAAGACTGCGGTCAATACTGTTAATATTACAAAATATAATCATCTTGGTGGTTTTAAACTGTTATTAAAAAATGTTGATTATGGTGCACAAGTTGATACTTTAATTGGTCTTAATAAAGAAAGGGATTGGTTATATCGAGGTTCACAGTTATAGCAATTTATGTTTGAAATTGTAGAATGTGATGGTAATAGAATATTAGCCAGACATTATTCTAATGGCAATAATATAATCGAACCAGTACATAAAAGTGCATTGTTTTCTTTACAAAATAATTATTATCCAGAACAATTAGATTAGAGTAATGCAATTACTTTAACTTAGAATAAATAGCAGGATGGTGAATCAACAAGTTCTTATACTTTATATAACTCATTTTATGAACAGCTTAATGGTAATATGCATGATGATACCAGATATCTCATTGTAAAGATATTGACAAAACCAGAAGGATCTGATGGTTCGAAAGCATATAATGTTACTCAAGCTTCTATTTATAGAGCACTGACTGTAGAACTTAAATATTAGACAACAGCTCCTCGTACTATAATGGTAAATAGTATGGCAGAAGCAGAAGCAGAATTTAATCGTGACGATGTAGCATTTTATAAATTAGATAGAGGGGTAAAATTATAATGAAATTAAACTATATACCAATTGGGTCAACCAAATCAGGTTTCCTAAAAGAAGAATATATAAATAAGCTTAATATTGTTATGTACTCTGAAGAACAATTTACAATCAATAATACTGTAGAAAAATACTATTCATAGGTTAATACAACGTTATTGGTTGATGATTATTCTGATTTATATATAAGATTTTTTGTACCACATATGATAACGTCTGATAATGAATTAGCATTTTATTATAACATAGGATATACACCATTAACTAAAAAATATTTTTATAAATTTAATTCTGTTTCTAACTATAATGAAGTTGACGATTATATTACAATGGATGTCATTTTAGATGTATATGATTATGTATATGACAAAAAATTAGCAAAAAATTACTTATCAAACGTTCATATTTATGATGAAACATAGGTAAATAATCTACCATTTAAATCAACTATTAGTTTTAAGCTACATTTTAAATCAATTACTGATGTTGATATTAACTTTGCTAATATAGATGATATTGTAACAGATCTTGTTATTAAAATGAATTGTATATTATTTGATGACATTGTCATATATGAAAAATTTAAAACAGATCATGTATTAGAGTTTTTTATTAATAATAGAATATACAACCCAATTACATTTAGATATAATAAGTTATTATTCTCCGAAAATGATAAGATTGCAAAACCATATACCACAATTATTAGTAAACAAGATAGTACAGTAATTACGACATTTGAT
The DNA here is from genome assembly GCA_029931905.1 of Fidelibacterota bacterium. Classification (GTDB taxonomy): domain Bacteria; phylum Fidelibacterota; class Fidelibacteria; order Fidelibacterales; family Fidelibacteraceae; genus TCS52. The sequence goes on along the minus strand of JAOZRH010000001.1, from coordinate 68,145 downwards.
ACCGCTATAACTAATTAGATCTTGTATAATGATTTTGTATATTTTATAGATTTTAAATCAGGAGATGAAAATTCTTTTAATTTTTTGTCATATAGCAATATCTTACCAGCAAATATTAAAGATACTGGCATTGAAAATAGTATAAATAATATTTTTAGTAATAGAAATTATATATTTGCAAATTTTTATTATAACAGTTTTAATATTATAAACTCATTGAAATTTAGATCAATGCTAACAAATGGTATTGAGGATTATGACAATTTAACAAACTATATTCTTAATATTCTCCACTTAAACTATTCTACTACAACCGATGGTAATAATATTAACTTAACACTTAAATACGAAGAAGGTCAAGATGATGAAATAATAAAACAATTTATATTTTATGATAAGGATTCGAAATATAAAAATGTAATGACAAACTGGTATGAAAATAATGAAGCATTATTTAAACAGAATTCATTAAATACTACAATTGTTCAAATTGATGCACCTATAAATGAAGATGATAATGAATTTAATCCAATTGATGTATGTTTAAAATCGTATATTGTTTAGAAAAAAATATTACATAAACCAACAACATTTCCACACCTTTTAATTTATGATACAAAAACTAATAATATGAAAACTTGGAAAGCAAATAATCCAGTATAGATTGAGAAAAATGCAATATTGGATGATGGCTTTATAAATTTAAACACAGTTAGTACATATTCCATTAGTATTGATTCTGAGAATATTGTGATTCCAACTTCACTAAAATAGTATAAATATCAAACTATATACCCAAACCCATCTGATGCAGAAGTTTTAGTTGGTGGATTAGCAAATGGTATATCCTATTATACAAATTTTAATTACAATACATATGATAATGACGTTGGTGTGACCAGACCAAAACTACAAGAATCAACAACAATGAAAACTAATATTTCTAATGATTGTGATGAATTCACTATGTCATTTACATTTAAGTGTAAATCTATGGAAGAAGATGAATTTTTTAGAATTGGAGATTTTTTAAAAGTTGATCGTGGTAATGTGTATGTATTTAATAATGATATTGGAGAATTCAACTCCATATTTGATAAGCAACTTCGTTATAACAAATTTAATAAAAATGGAACTATCCATTCTCAATATGCTAATAATACAACTCAAACATTTTTAGTAACCATTAGATACTATTATGGTCAAATCACAGCCGATTTTATAAATATTTCACTTAATACTGAACTTGAATATGATTATAAAACATCATCATTCACATTTGCATATAACTTAAAAGATCATTAGGAAATGAATGTAAGTAATGTGAATATTGTATCTGGTATAGATAGTCAATATTCCATTACATTTGGTGATTTCGATTTTAAGAATAGATATGTGGAAGATTTTATACTATATGACTTCAAGGAAGGGGTCAGAAATGTCGGTAATGGCATAGTGATAGGATTGTATTAATTTAAAGAGAAATGCCCTTTAAGAGGGCATTTTCTTCGTTCTATTATATATTTATAGCACCCATGATCTTATTGATTAACTTTTGATCCATTTCGAGATCATTTTCCACAACAAAATCACTGGCAACTCGCATTTGTTGAACATTTTCTTTTTGTGCATGTGTAATAATATCATCCACACTTTCATATCTCCCATTCTTTAATAACAACTGAGATTGGATATGACTTTTCATTGTAACGAAAATACTCTTTGCATTATAGCGTTCTTGGAAATATAATAATTCATTTATTCCATATGCATAATAAACTATACGTTTCTGATGAACATCATATATTGTTTTAAAATCAGGAAATCTACTATCAAGATAACTAAATACATTTTCTTTAATATTCTATCTAAATCCTTTAATAATGATAGTGTTAAATATTTGCTTTGTCAGTTCATAAAACTTTATTTTTAATGACATTTCATTTTTAGCAATATATAATTCATTCATAAATATTCTAACTGCATTCATATCATCAGTAGTGTATACACTTGGACTCACTCCCATAATATGCTCTATAAAATACGATACCATTGCAGGAGATATCATCTTATCTTTAGCAATTTGATCACGTAAATATATCATTTTAGAATTAGATTGATATAGTTCTCGATCAATTGTATCAGAATCAACCAACACATATCCAATTTGTAATGGATGTATATTCATAATATACAACAATTTACGTGTTATAAAATCAAATTTGTTTAAACTAACAGATGATTGAATATATTTTGATATTCTACTATGTATATATGATTTTCCCGTACCATGATCACCGGATATAACAATGATTGGATTGTCTATTTTTTTAACCATTAAAGTTGCCATATGATTTTTTTCCCTTAATAATAAATGACATTATATGTGTACATGTCAGTGTTTGTTTTTATTTTGTACATACCAGCGTCTAATATAATCTTAGTGTCAGTTGTGAATGTTTCCATTACAGTAGTCTATACATTTAAAATATAATCAAATTCTTCAATCATTAATTCAATTGTTGTATTAGTGGAATCATTTAAGGTGACTGATAATAGACTTCTATCTACTAAATTCAATCTCGTATCAGAATTGTTATTTTCAAACTTAGTTGGTTTTATTAATAATATATCTGATTTAGCATCTTTCATTATAGGAAAATATTGAGATGCCGTGGTTGGAATGGTATTAATGTTTGGTTGAATAATGGTTATATCCTAATACCCGGCAATTGCTGTAATTTTATTTAAATCAATATCAATTTCATATGATGTAATAGTATTGATTGAAGTCTTATCAACCTATTCATATTTAACATTAATGAGAGATCCAACATTTTCAGTATTTTCTATTCCAAAAATATAATCATAATTAAATTCAACGATTTCAACCAAATAACTATTTTGAAAATTTGTAAAATCTGATAATGATGTTACTGTATTGTTTGCAGCAAGCCAACCACGATTTGTAATGAGTTCAATTTTGTCTCTCAAAATAATATCAACTGATGTTGAATCATATTCATTTATAAATACACCACCACCTAAATCAATTTCCGTTAATGTATACCCAACAGAGTCTTCAAATGTACTATTGCTGGAATTTACCACGAAATGCGTTTCTCGTTCTAATTGGCGACTCTAATTTTTTTCAAATACAGAATTTACAATCCTTCCTTTATCTAACTACAATGACCAATCAAATCCAAATTTAATATCTGTCCCACTAAACTTGAGATACCCATCTTCTACATTTGTTTGTTCTACCAAATTACTTATTTGTGATAAAGTGTGATAATGTGGAGGTAATGTAATTGTTGGATCTTCTGTTAATACATCAATGAATTTAAATGTGATGATTTCGATACTATCAGTTGACAATAGTGTGTCAATTGTGATAGAATCTGACATCACTAATATAACAACATCATCAACTATATCAACTGAAGTAAATGTTATCATTAGTTCTATGACAGTAGAATCGACAGAATCATTAAATTTTGTAAATAGTGGTAATCCAGATGACAAATATAATGTAAGGGTTGTTCCTATTGATGTTGCCATTGCATTATCATCAAATTTTAATTCAATTATATTAACTGATGTTGTACTATCCACATACACGGTGGCATCGGTTACAAAGTTAATATCATGTTGAAATACATCTTGCTCTAATTCAAGTTTAGTATGAAATGAATTTGAATTTTGTAATTCTGTACCATAGTTAAAGAAGTCATCGAACATCATCTCACTTAATAATAAACTTTTAATAAGGTCATCATTATTAAGATCAAGTAATGGATTGATATCACCTTCGTTATTAACAAATTTAACAACATTACTTTCTGTAAATAAATCCCCAAATTCAAAACCACTTAGGGATTTATGAAATGGGATATTTAATTTATCCATTAATGCTACACTATACACAAGTGCATCATGTGCGGTCATATTCTGTGGAAATTCATGTAAACCTAAATGTTTCATATGATTGCAACCTATCCTGTTAATTGTGCCCCAAACGTAATTGTGATTTTATTATTTAAATTATAATGTACATTCTCAGGTTCAACAATATCACCATTTTCATCATATACCTGAATCATTGGGACTTGAGTTGCTGCAACAAAATCTATATTCAATTCTTCTAAGTTTGTAAAATCTTGAACGATTTTTGCCGAACCACCACCACCACCATCACCAGTACCAACATTATAAAGCCATACATCAGTTGGAATGAATTTTGAAATGTTATTTAATCCAATTATAAAACCAACATATGATCGCGCTTGTTTTACTAAATCAAGTTGATAATTATTTGTACTTGCAATAAGAGTTGAATAACTTGCATCACTTGTTACAATGTCATATGCTAACTGATCAGATGTATCCAAGTATATACCAATTAAGTTATATCCAGCATCCATAAATTGTGGATCAAGTAATACATCCTGTGTCTTGATATATTTTATAGTGTTGCCAGTCTTATATACCTGCTCATTTGGAATTGTAATCATATTAGTTGCTTCATCATATTGAACAAAGCTACCAGCATTTAATCTATATAGATCATTGATCGTAGATGATCTTAATATTGACCCACATGTTTGTAGAATTATACTTATCTCAGAATCAAAATATTTTCTATCAAATATTATAGCATTATTTATTGAATCGAATGTTGCAAGAAATCTATGCATTGCGGGTTCAGATGTGATATTTATGGTATACACTTTATAGGTCACAAACTCACCAGTATTCAGCTTCAATGGCTAAGTGATTGTCAATTGTGTTCCAAGAATAACAGAATCAATTGTTATAAATTTTCTATTATATAAAGAATATAGGTCTGTGAAGGTGTGTTCTTCTACCAATACATCATTAACATATACGTTAATTGCATAGTCTCCATTCGTTAGATTACTATTGGCTACCATAACCTTTATGGTATTCTCTTTTAAATTATCAAATGTCCCATAGTTATAATATGTACCTTTGTGCCAATTCATGAAATATATATGGTTCTTTGTTTTGATTACTCCTTCTATTTCAAGATTTCCATATTCATAATTTATTGTATTGGAATCAACGGATTTGTATTGAACATATATGTCCTTACTAATATCCTTTACAATGTCTTCCAAAAACAATACATTTTCAACAGTACTTTTATTTTCATAAGTCTGTTCAATGGGATTGATTAATTTTTCATAATATACTCTCATTAATATTTGCCTTTAATATTTGTATTATGTTTAATTAATTTGTTTTTTGAGTATTATTGACTATGATCATATCAGTAGGGATATATGAATCCGACAATGTAGGTTTTTCTACTTGATATTTTAACATATCAATAGTCCGTTTATCAAAAATTCCATTAATATTAATAATTTGATTTTGGGTTGTGTACTTGACTACATATACAATATCAATCTCAGTAACATATCGTGTAACAATATTATCAAAATCTAAATAAATCATTTCTTTGATCATGGTGCCAGATTCATTAATACAATTGACACTAATTGACATTGTATTAAGAATGTTTAGTATAACATCATTCTCTAAAAATCGTTTTAAATACTATATAGTCTGATCATTTGTAAATTTTATATAAAAGAATGTATCAATTGTATTAATATTTCTATAAAATAAATCAACCGTCACATTCTTAATTAAATCAAGTGCATGTAATATATCTCCTTCCATCAATCCAGTAATAGTTGTTTCTTCCTAAAAGAATTTAGAACTATTTAATAAATTAAGATTAATGATTACATCAGTGGAGATTGTATATGGTAGCTCTGTGACATAATATTTCTCAAGACGAATATCCCTTCTTATTTCTGCAATTTCTGAATATACTAATGATCTATGATTATGTGTTTTTTGTTTACGGGAAATTGTCATACCAACATCTTTTAATGTAAATACCTTACCATTCATTACATTTGGTAATATAAATTTTACAGGAACAGTAGTTTCATCTGTATATTCAAATGGAAAGACTGTGATATTATTATTTAAATTGAAATAATTTGTTGAATTGAATCTAAGCTAATTATCTGTAACATTTACTAAATTAAATTCGGTATCATTATTTGCAATTTTAACTTGCATGTTCATTGTATCAATGTCATAATATGCAACAAATTCACTACCAGAAATTGATAATATAACAAGAGATTCTGAATATCTATCTTTTATAGCCTGTAATTGATCAAGCTCTACATCTATTTGAAATATACAACACCCAGTCCACTTCTATAAAAATTCCTCTTCCTAAAAAATTACATCTTCTTGAAATGTTGGTTCAGTTTCTACATTATCAATTAACATCAAAATGTTAATCTCTGTATATAAACTAAATACTTCTATACAATATCTCTGAAATATTGGAGATTTCATAATCATTGGTAATTCTGTGATATCTACCATAGAAGTTGAATCATATGATGTCATATCATTTACTTTGAATTCATAATAATTACTTAGTGTTCCAAATGACTGTGGTAATTCTTCTAAATATATTTGTTTATATGTGGCAATACCTGTACTATCTATACATTCAAATATATAAGATGGTACCTATTCGGGTCTTGGGGATAAATATATATCACGTTGTACTGATCCCTATAAACTGTCCTATATATAAATTTGTTCATGTGATTCAAAATCAGAATCAGGATCTAATATATAGTCTATTATATTAGCATCTTCTGTGTTATAAATCTTTTCATGTAAAAGTAGTAGATTTTCGTCATATGCAGCAGCTTTGGCAGATGTAAGTTTTAATTGACAATCTGTCAATCTATATTTTTCTTCTGTTTCTGTAAAATATATATCTGCCACTTCTTTTATTTTATCATTAATAAACGGAATCTTTAATATGGTAACCGTACCAGATGTAATCTTATGATGTGGTGTGGTTTCTTCTTCATCCACATATATAATCGTACCAGTAGTGTCAATAAATGTTATGTCAGACCCATTAGGATATTCTTCATTATATTGAATCGTATACTCTTTAGATAGATCTGGTTTAATAATTTCTTCAATAATAGTAGTTGGTGACCAATTACTATATTCTTCATTTATTGTACTATCTAATACAAGATTGTCATTTGGTTGGTATTGTATATCCATTTAAAATTAAACCCATGTTAATACAAAATCAATATTTCTATAAATGATATATCTGAAATCAATATAATTATTTACTGGCATCATCCAAAAATAAATGTTTTTAGGAAAATAAATTGTAGTACCTGCAGCAGTAAAATCACCTGCAATTGATTCCAATTGTGCTCTCATTACTCTAACACGAATATTACTTAGGATTTCAACCACCCTTACAATTTCAACTGTAGTAGGATTTTTTAATGAAAAATATGAATTAATTTCTAATAATGATACAATTTCTTCATTAAATTCAATTTCATCATCAACTGTGTCAATGTCATTATTCATAACGATTGTAGCAGCATCTATTTCCATTGAATGTGATAATGATACAATTTTATCATCACCCCATATATCAGTGATATCAGAAAAATTATCATTCGTTAATGTTGAAAATTCTGTGCTCAATTGTGCATCTATTGTAACTGCATAATCTTTTGCATTCATTGATGTAGGATCAACAAATTTAAATTTAAAGCATGATGTTGATGTATTATCCATTATATTAGAGTCAGATTTTTCTACATACTTTTTAGTTTCAACCACAAGAACGTCATTTATAAGGTGTTCCATGCTTAATGGAGAATTAAATATGTATACTGTATCAGTTCCAATTATTTCACGCTGTGTAATAGTATATGAATCACCGGTATCAAGAAATCTTAGAATATCACCAACATTAATAAGAGGAATATTGTCTGCATTATCATGTGTAGATGATTCTAATCCCGAAAATGTCAGACTATCAGTACCAATTGAATAATTTCTTTCTAATACAAGATATGGTCTTTCATATAACTTGAATTCTGGATAATATAAGAAATCATATCCATCATATATAACCTGAAATCTAAATAATGGAGTTTCAACCGTACATCCCATATTTGAATAACAGATTGAATCAAAGCTTCTTATTTTATAATATAATTCTGAATCAAGTGTGTTTCTGATCTATATTTCACTTGGAATAGATCCACTTACCATGGGTGGAATATTCTTTGCAGCCAATGACATATTCTGTTTCCCACCTTCATTACAAAATATTATATCATTCCAATCCATCTATAATGGACTGTCAAACGTATCATTAACATTTCCCTGTGTTCTAATTAACATGTATATTTCCTTTTTTATTTAATTAATTTAGTCAATTATTGCCTTACATACAATGATTGTTCCATTGGATGCATAATCATACGTTACTTTGTCTATAACATAATCATCTACATTTAATAAAGAACCAAGATCTTGACTTGGATCAATATAACCTTTTGTAGTAATTGTTATTGTATTCAGTGACTTATTGTTTTCATAAAAATTTTCAGCCACAATCTCTAACTCACCTACTGTAGCAAATGTTCCTTCAACATTAATATTTTTTATTAATCCAGATTCCCCTAATACAATTTTAACAACACTATCTGGATGAACTTCTGTTTTTAATTGTATACCACCACCCAAAACTGTTTTTTCATCAACATCAATTCCTATTGGTGTTACTTTAGTAGAAATTTGATTTACAACTGATCTATTCCTACCATTTGGTATGTGCGTTGAATGTATTTTATTTGTTGTTACTTCATTTATTGTTGCATTTACCTATGATGTAATGTCATAACATCCAAGATCTCCAAGTCTTCCTATACCGGTAGCATTACCGGAATCATGTGTTATTTCTATAATCTCTGCCAAATTCCATAGTCTTCCACCTAATGAAATTTCATATGATGATGTCTCACCCGTATCAAGTCCTATGATATCTGGACTACTTCTAAATTGTTTGACAAGTGCAGACATATTTCCCATTGACAATGCTCTATGCAATTGTTCAAAGCTTCCCATTCCTTTTGAACATGGATATGTAAACGTCATTCCTGCATATGATACTTGAATACAACTCTCTATATTATAGTTTACTTTGGTTCTCATTTTATAAAATGATACATCTCCCACACTTTGTTTAGTATAGCCATATGATGTATACCTATTACTTATTGCAATATGACCATTCCCCGTGTCATCTGGTCCATCATGGGGTCCACCAGAACCAACATAATTAACAATATGTACGGCAGATACTGTATCCTTATTAGTAACCTATACAATAATTCGAAAATTATTTTGATTAATACCAAGTGGCATAACTTTTGTCACTTTTAAATGGTGTTCTGATATCAAAGGATCTATTCCCTCATATTCATAAATAAATTTATCTTCTGTTATTGATTCAAATAATAAATCAACTTCGCCAATTTCTGGTGCTAATCCAATAAATCCACCAGTAACAAGTAACCTTCCATTTTCTTGATTTGCAGTCGATTTGGTTAATGTTGGTATAATCGTATCATTATAATAATCAATATTGTATAAATTTGGTGAATGATATTTTGTTCCAATAATTGATACACCTTTATCTGAAAAATTGTAATCAGTTTTTTCTTGTAACACTTTTCCACGAACAACAAATATGTAGTCTTCTAAACTACGCTGTTTATTTATAGATACCACCCATTCTTCCCCAGCCCAAATATCAGTCAACATTTCAGTACTAAGTTGACTCATTTGGCTTTCATATATTGAATTTTTATAAATTAAACCATAACGAAATCCAAAGTTTTTAAGATCTGCTGCAGAATAGTATGCAGTTTCTAATATAGGAATAATTCCAGAAATTACATTAGTTGGATTAATATTTGATAATGGGTCTATACCAACTTCAACTTCTGATTTTAATAATGAATAAACTTGTCCAGATGGTTTTGTTTTCTAATAATAATATTTTGATTCATCTGACCATTCATCTGGATCATCTACAATTGGGGCAGATGAATAAAAGTACACTTCACTTGTATCTGCTGGAAAAAACTTTTGTGTTAGCTAATCATCTGTACCAAATGTGCCCGGTGATACTTCTACTGTAACCCTTCTATTATTAGAAATGTCATATATAACTTTAACTAAGTGTCTCATTCTCTAATGTACCCTATGTATATTGAACAGTTGATTCCACTATTAATAGTTCTTGTGCTGAAATTTTATTACTTAATACCATATTTTCAAAATCTGCACTTGATAAAATTGAATTATTATATATCATCAATTTATCTGTAGTTTCAAACTTAGTTACCATTATATTATCATAAATAGAAACAAACTTAATACATTCAATCTGTTCCTTATTCTCTAATTTTGGATTTATTGGTGTAAATATTTTATTAAGCTATCCAATAATATCAGGGGTTGTAATTTTTCCCCTAATAATATTAATCAGCAAATTAAAATTATGTATTCTAAATACATCACCTGCTTTGATTATGTTACCATATACAAATGCATCAAGTGTCGAATTGTTAAAAAAAATCATATAATCATTCCTTATATATATAAAAATATCTTTGTTAATTCACCATTGTCAAACTTCTCTAATAAATCTATTCCAGTAACTTTAATAAATACCGCAATATTAAGTGGTTCACTTAAAATGGATGCACCACTAAAGTTTGTGTTAATCCACGGAAATTGTATTGGGAAATTTTTAATATTATCAATATTAAATCTTAAAGAAATACCAAGTCTGTATATTTTGGTTAATCCAGATTTCTTTTGTTCTATTAAAATGTTTTCCTAATTTATATTTGCCAATGTTATAAATAAAAATTCCAATGACATAGTATCTAAAATTTTAATATCAGTACCATTTATACTAAGTGGCACCTGATTCTTTGGTAACAATACATAATTCTCTAATTCTTTATTATCAAATGTATTATTGGTATTTTTAATTATATGTGATAATATATCAGATGAAAATAATAGAGTATTTACATCATCAATTGTTTTAATAATACTTCCAAAGTCATCCAGTATATCAATGGAAGTATTTGATAATGCTGACAATCTAATAAGATTTATTAACTCTGGTGTTCGTCTTGCTTCTATAGATAAATAATTCTCAGTTTTAATTCTATTATATCTATATATTCCTCTACTATCAGAATTAGTATTTGTTCGTAATTTTAATGCTTTTTCATCTACAAATGTTATAGGGTCAAGATTTGGAACCATTCCTGTATTACTATCAATAGGCTCATTGACTGTAATCTCCTGAATAGTCTCAATAACTTCATTGGTATCATTATTTTTTGTCTACGAAACTGTATCGGTTAAAGAAATGATTTTATTAAAATTGTTATTAATTTCTTTAATGGACACATTTGACGTTGTAACATTCATATAGTAAACCTTTTATATAAATTAATCCTTTTTTTTTAATTAATTTATTAAAAAAAGATTGATTAATAAAAATGGTAGAAATTAATGAAAAAATACAATTTGCTAATAAATCAGAATTTTAAAGAGCTTGGGTTTAGTAATAGAATTGATGACAGTATCTATGCTACCTGCAAAGAAAACCTATTACAGTTTTCAGTTATAATCACATTGGATACTAAACCTGATGATAATACTGACTTTGTTGATATGGTAAAGGGTGATAGTATAAATTGCTATATATTCCCACTATCTAACATAAATTCAATGTTTAATGTTGGTGATCTACTATATACCCATGATAATAATGCTGTATTTATTATTGAAGCACATATAGAAAGTAACCGATTCACATTAAAACTCATTGATATTATTACTGGAACTTCACCATATTCACTTTTGAATACATCTCCTACTATTCTACATAATACATATTATGAACGATTCATGCATGAGAACAATGGATTAGTTGATTATATAAGACAACAAAGATCAGAATACACTGAATATATTAATAATAATGGAAGTTTCGTAGAATACTTTTTAGAAAAAGTGACATTAACTGAAACAGATACTACTATTGGTGTAACATTTGATTTTGCAGTTACCAATGATAATAAATTATTCGCAAATATTATTGATAAATTTTATCTTAATATATGGACATTTGATTATAATGATTTCAAATATATATATTCCACAGACATTAAAAGTGGAGAAAATGCAACCAATAAACCATTGGAATCAAATGATAGAATAATTGGTGTACTTAAATCTTTACAAACTAAAATATTGCCACATTATACACAACAACTTTTAAAAACAAATGTATATACCTTTAATACTAACACAATTAATCAACATACTAAATATACAAGATCATATGATAAAGACAAATTAATCTTGGTATTCCAATTAACTCTAAAAGACAAATCAACCATATATGATCAGGATGACAATGTTGAAAGTGATTATATGTATTTAATCTTGTAATAGGTATTGATAAATGAAATTTAATTTAAAGAATAAACAATCTTTTTTGAACACAGTCTTAGGTGATATAGATTGGCTTGACATTTCCTATTATATGCAACAGGAAAATGAAAATGGTGCAAGTATATCGGGAACAAGTAGCTTACTTTTATGCTTCAACCAATCTATGCTTGATATTTTGTATAAGTTCGATCAGCAAAATGCTGCATTTGAAACAGATTGGACTGATGCTGGTGGTCATATATGTAATAACATTGAACTTGAACTTATTGGTAGCAATCTTGCCCGCATTGAAATAAAACAAGACTTCATTAGAAGTTTTTCTTTTAAAAAATCCGAATTTGCATGTTCATCTGGTTGTAGTAATGATTCCAATGTTGATTTTATGTCGGTTCATCCACAAATGTTTTTAGATTATGAAAATGAAAATATGGATGGTATACTATCTAAAGCTGAACAACAGATAATGTTAGAATCTAAATTACTTGGTGTTACTATCAATGATGTGAATTAGAATGCCAAATCAGATGGTAAAGCATCTCGTAGTGTTAAATTACCATCATATATAAAACATTTTAGTATATTAAATGATAAACTAAATTATAAGCCAGCAACCATTGATATTAACATTGGTAATAATACTATACCCATTTCAGTTTATGTTGATGAAAATATGGGAAATGATACATATTCCACAAAGAATAAAGCATTTAGTGTGATAAATGATTCAACGATTAGTTTAAAATTTTTGATTTATGTTGATACTGGAGAATTACAATATTTACTTGATAAAAATGATATCAATGTAAACTATCACATTAACGTTAGTGCTGATAAAATAATTACACCAACCGGAAATTATGATTTAACATTATATGAAAAAATAACACTTAGTAAATTCCCAGTTGATAAATTGGTTTATATAAAAAATGTATATGAAGATAGCATTATTGCTGTTGGAAAAGTAATTAATTTAACAAATAACACACTTACACTTGAAAGTGTATAGTCTTCATCTAGCTCTGATATTAGTCTTAATAATATGGACGAATTTGTACTTTATAAAACATATGACTTAGCAAGTTTTAAAAATGCAAGTCAATATGATTTATTTAAAGTGTTGATATCAAAAAACCTTATTACTTTCAATGATATTATGTTTGATGAAAACGATTTTGTTGCAGTAAATAATCTTTAAGGGAAACTAAATGGGAATTTACGACGAATCAGAACTTATTGATAAATAGCAATTAAAAAATAAAACAGTACAAAAGTATAATGCATCGAATTCAAATAGCTTTATAACTAAATCATTATCATATGTTCGAATGTATAAACGTACTCAATTTTCTATGAATATTGGTGTAGGGGGTGTTCAATCATATTTGGCATCCCGATTTAGACCTAATATTTTAAATACTACAATTACACTTAAAGCATCTGGTATTGTTCGTGATGATGAAACTGCTATTAATACTGGTGGACTTGATCCAGTACCAATATAGTATAATGAATTTTATTATCCTGCAGAACAAATTTTAAATTCTTTTATTTACAATTTATATTCACCAAAAGAAATGTTATTGGTATCTAAACAATCTGGTAAAGATATTGGTTCAGATAATATAATAAATATTGTACAAGATACTAATAAGGGACAAGCAACAAAATATCCAACAATGTCAATAACGTCTTCTCACAATTATAAATTATATTACCCCGCCCTTGCAAGGGGTTCATTAGGAAATAAATTAATTGCATTACATGTTAGTGCACAAGATAAAGTATATTCATTATCAAAAACTCTTATTAGTGGTTAATAAAAGTAAATTGAATTAATATAACATATAACATATTTTGGAGTTTGGCAATGATTAAAAAAGTTAATGATATCAATTTAGTTCCTACAGATTTACAAGAATTACTATTACCAGAAAAAGGTGAAATGGTTCCAATTGGAAGAAATGTATTTGAAATGTTTCCATTTCCAGTTGAACAATACTTAAAACTATTAAGTTTCCTTAGTAAATATTTTAATGCATATAATGATACATTTGCAGAAGATAAGAATATAAAACAAAATCAATTCTTTGGGGCATTAGCAAACTCATTACTTGAGCATAATATTTTATCAGAATTCTTTAGTTTGTTTCCTGATATTGAAGAGGATTCAAAAGAAATTACATTTGAACAGTTGCAATATTTGTTAGGTATTATATACAAATTGAACTTCTTTTCAAAAAAAAAACCAATTCAGAATCTACAGACGAAAGCAGCGATGGAAAGAATGCAGGATATGATGGGGCTAAGCTTCATGAATCAAGTGAAAAGTTAATAGTAGATGAAAATATACTATATAACAAATACGCATATCTAAACTTCATATTTTATATCATATCTAAAACTGGTTACACAATTGATTATATTTTTGGTGGTTACAAAAAGATTTGTAAGCAAACAAATAATGAATGTCAATGGTGTAATTGCATTTTCTTCCATAACCAAATCAAAACAAATTCTGTACATGATTGTCAATTCATGGACCTTAAACAAAGCGGATTGACTATGCGCCAAATTATGCTCATGGCTACGTTCTTTAGATTTTATGAGTATGACGATCTTCTCAATTGGAAATTCCAACTTGTAGATGTAATGAATGGAATCCTAAGTAAAGAAAATAAAGATCTTAATTGGAAAAATATACATACAACATCATTATTATCAGTACTTTTCTCAGAACAAGATGATATAGTTGTAGATGAATCATATGCTGTTATAAAACAAATAGGGGATGTCATTTATTCCAGTGATTTTCGAGAAAAATGGACACTATTCAATGTTGTTAGAAAAAAAGTTAGTTTAAGGTTTGCTGATAAAAGTAATGTATTTTATCAATTTATACAATTTATTAATTTTGGATTTGATGACTTTTTTAAAGATTTAAATATAACCAATAATATCATTAAAGACAAAGCTGACAAAATTCTTTTAATGCATACATTTTTAAATGTGTATAAAATATTATTGGCTTTCCCATCACATGTTAAAAGTAATACGTCTGCTGAAGGAATTGCTGCTATTAAAACTAAAATGACTGGCAGAATTCTTGCAAATAAAGAACTTGATTATCTTAAAGGTGACTTTGATAATGATAGATTGTCAGACTACACATCTACCGATAATATTAAAGTTTATATTGCAAGTATTGATTCCTATTATTTCTTATATAAAAAATATGGAATTGAGGATAAATCACTTTATATGATATTTGAAGTATATGATTATATTGAAAAATTAACAAAGAATCCAAAGCACCCAGAACACATCAAAAATTACCTTAATGAGCTTCTGCATACCTTGGGTATGATTTGTAGTAAATCGTTCAATATCGACATAAATAACTTATTTTAATCACTAAGATCGTGCTAATCTATGATAGTAAATTTTACTGTTACAATATAAGTATTAGATTGAATATTGACTCCCATGCATACTCGTTTTAATGATGATTCTGGTGCATATTCTTCTCCTTTATATTCAAATAACCGCATTTTCTAAAATATTTTATTTTGTAAGGTCCAATTTCTTCTATTATTCCATGCATAGTCAGAATAATTGCTAACAATATATTTTATATTATTATCCAAATTGTTAAAATATGTTGTATTAATGAATTCCATATATTGAGAAATTTCTTCATTTACTTCATTATTAACATCAGTTCCAATGTCATTATATGACAATGATGCATTCTATTTATACCCCTTTAATTTATAACTAATGGGTTCCATTGTTGGTTGAATAGAATAATTAAATTGAAATTTGTATCCTGCCTATTCGGGTCTGCCATCCACTGCACAATTTCCTGATGGTGTGGTTGGAGGACAAACGCACATTATATCATGATATTCTACCTTATCTTTATCCACCGATTCTAATGTTTTATGCCCAAGATCAAAATATGGAATCTTATGTAATGAAGTACTATCTTTTAACATTTAAATTTACCTATATTATTGTGAGATCAATCCGTCCTTGATAGGATAATTATCTGTTATTAATGGATTTACTGGTGTAAATGTTCCATGTACTTCTGCAAACTGAGTATCACGTTGACCTTGATTCAATTCAGAAATTCCATCATTTACATTTGATGGATTGGTAACTTGATCAAATGGTGGTTCATCTACTTGTATATTATCTCTACCAAGTACAGGATTTTCTGAAATTGGAACAGCCGGTGCCACTGTGGTTGACACCCTTGCTTGACTAATCTGTCGAACATTAGGAAAACTGCCCAATGTTGGCATATTACTATGATCATTAGTTGTAGTGTATGCATTTGAAAAGAATAAATATGGCTCTCCAATATTATTACCCTTAGTATCAACATCTTGTTGATTTGCCATTGTAATAATGTCACCATCAACGCCTGTATATTGTGACAATGGTGGTATGTTATCATAATCAATTGAACCATCTTCCTTCTTAGGAATATTGAAAGTTGACCATAGATCATTCTCTTTACCAGATACATTAGTACCAAACCATTTGATTGGTTTTCTTGTATCAGGATCAACTTCGTCGGTCACTTTCATTCCTAATTTACCATCACCTTCAAATAAATTATTCCAACCACCATCACCCGCAGATACAATATTATCTTTATTTTTCACAGTAATATCTGAACCATCAACACCTGTATACGTCTGGTTTGCTGCCATGCTACTATAATCAATTGAACCATCTTCATTCTTAGGAATATCCATCGTTGACCATAGATCATTCTCTTTACCAGATACATTAGTACCAAACCATTTGATTGGTTTTCCTGTATCGGGATCAACTTTTGTAGTATCAACATTCTTCTGTGCAGTTTGGACATCCTTTTGTACACTGGCATCTTTTTTAGTATCTTTCTGTGCAGTACTTTTACCATTTATAACTTCATTTACGAGTTGTTCAATGGGAATGGCTTCCTTGGCATCTACTACATCTGATGTTTTATCGGAAGATGCTGGCATGGCATCTTTTGTGGCTACTGCTTTTTTTATTTTATCTGCGACATCAGTAGATTTATCATAGGTATTTTCACCACTACCAGAACTACCATTACCTTTTGTTATAGAACCAAATGCTGCAACCATTGCTGCTGCAATTTGCTGTCCAATTTCGGCACCATTTGTAATTTTAACACCTACGTCAGCTTTACCTTTTGCTTTATCAGATGTACCAACCACCTTATTATCTTTATCAAGATATGTATTAACGCCGGTTTCTTTATTTACCAATGCTTTAACTGTTTCTTTAGGAATCCCTAATGCTTCCTTTTTGCCTTCGAGTGTATCTTTAGCCTTTGCAGCTTTGATCATACCTTCATCATATGCTGCAACACTAACTTTTTCTACACTGGGAATTGTGTTATCACCTTGAACACCACCAGTGGCAACTGCTGCCTCTTGAGTAGTAAATTGTTTAGCAGCATCATCAATGTTAGCTAAACGTTCATTACTTTTATTAGTTGCTTCATTTGCTAATGACATAGCAACATCATTAATCATTGTTTCTGCACGTTCTACACCAATCTGTTTACCCAATTTAATCTGTAGATATGACAATGATCCATTTTGCTGCTCAAATGTTTGTAAAGATTTTGCTGCTGCATTTGTATAAAATATCTTTTCTTTTCTGTTTTTTGCACCATCAATTTTCTTAGTAAAATGGATCAGTTCATTTGCAGTAATATTAACCATTTTCTGTTTTGCTGGCTAATGCATATTTGCAAATTTAGTTGCCATGCTATAAAATGGACTACCACCAACAGTGAGTGCACCAGCAGCTTGTCCTAACTGAGATGCCAGATTAAATGATTTCTGGCTTGCATCTGCTATATCAACTTGAGAACCCGTATAATCCTCCCCCGCCGAATTAAATAGTTTAAATGTTTTTTCAGTTAATCCATATTTATTTATACTATTACCTTCTGAATCTACAGAACGATCTAAATTACCAATTCTGGATAATATAGATCTACCATTTTCATCATTAATCATCAAATCTGATATTGAATTTATTGGCACATTAACTTCTTTACTTTCACTAATCGCTTTAAAATCAACACCTTGTTCACGAAGTTCTTCAAATTTCTTTTCTGCACTCGCTCTTTTAACTATACCAGACGTTTTTAAGTCGGCTATTGCATTTTTAGATGCCAAGGTTTGTTCTGTTAATCTATTTCTAAAATCATTTCTACTAAGTTCATTACCTGCAGTTGCAACCACTTGAAATAATTTACTGGTTTTTTCAAGAGACTGACTAAGTTTTCCTTCAACTACTTCTGATGTTGTATTTGTTGAATTTGTTAATATTAACATTGATTTATCAAATGTTTCAGATGATTTTGCCAACCCTGCTATAAATTTAGAACTGCCATCTAACTGTGCAATTCTTTCAAGTTCCTCCCGATTGAAACCATCCGATGTATCAATCTCACCCTTTTTTAAATTACCAGCTTCAACTTGTTCATTTACAAATCTAGTAAGTTCTTCTTCCTTTTTAAACTTCTGAGCATATGCATTATTAACTCGCTCTTTATGAATCTCTAACTCTGAACCCTTTGCTTTACTAAAACCCATATTATTAAAGTCAAGTCCTTGAAGAATATCAAAGTTTCTTTTAAATGGAATCAATGCTTGCTCAAATTCTTTACCACTAAATACCTCTAATGATGTTTCAAGTGCATCCACTCTTGTTTTTTGAAAGAATTCACGTTTTTGTGATATACTAGAACCTTGATATGTACCACCTGTACCCATTGCTTTAGATAATTCTGAATATCCATCTAAACTACCAAACTCATTTCTATATGCAGCCCTTGTTACTTTATTATCTATATCAAATGTACTAAAGAAATCTTTATTACCTGCTGCAATTGGATCATTAATTATATCACGACCTGTCATTTTTTCAATGAATCGAAATTTTTCATTTGGATCTTCACCCCCAAGGTTATATTTGGCTTGAAGTTCATCAACTTTCTCTGCATAACCAGACTTCTTATATTCCCTTGCTCCTGCCTGAAACCGATCATACATTCTATCAGAAACCGCAGTATTAAATGGAGACTCTGCTCTAAATTGTTTTCGGGTCATAGTTAAAATTGTATTTAGTTCATTTGTACCAATGTTATCAGGATTTATATTATTTCGTTTAAGAACATTCATTAATTCTATTTTTTGGGGTGTACCCATACCACCACCAACAGTAGACTCTCCACTTGCTAATATTGTGTCTCTTGCAATAGCACCTGCAGAATTTCGTTTCTAACTATCTCGTAATCCCATTGTTTTCTTCTGAGCAATAATGGTACTTTCGTCAAATTCTTTACCAAATTTTGTTGGTGTATCGTCATTCTAATGTTCCTAAGTTTTGGTTAAAATATCATTAGGATTACCAAGTCCAAGTTGAGCTAATTTATTTTGAGCAGCAACAGAAATTTCTGCATATGAATTTTGTGCAGTTTTATCTAATGTAATTACTGACATTGCATCATTTTTATAAAAATCTTTTAATAATCTTGGTGCAATAGAATTACGTACAGTAGTCATTGCTTCTACATTTCCTAATGGAAGTTGAATATTTTTAATCATTGCAAGTCTTGCTTGTTTCATGATTTCAACTTGATTACCGTCCTTAAGGTTAATAGAATTCATTGCAGTATCATATTGTTCACCAGCAGAATCAAGAACTTTAGCATAAGACATAGCTTTTGTTCTAATTTCTCTATTTGATCCTTCTTCAAATACTTTTTTTACTTTAGGATTATATTGATCCATTATATAAGATTGGGTTGCAAGATACCCCCCTATTTTATTTTCAGTAGATCGATTTTTACGAGTAGCCAAACTTTGACCATATCCCAATATATTTTTTTCTTCGCTTGTATATGCATCAAATTGTACATTTTTAATACGACCAAAATCGTCAATAATTGCACCACTTCGACGATCATCTACAAATTGCTGACTACCATTTGAAATATTTGTAACTTCTTTTGCACCTTCTAATGTAGCAGCAGATAACAAATCAATTTTCGCTTTACCCACATCTAAATTTCTAAGTTTAATGGATTCTGCAAATGTAAGACCAGTTGATTTTTGTTTAGCTTGAAGATAATCAATTTCTTTACTCATATCACGACTTTTGTCTGTCTAAAATTTTCTATTTCCAAGAAATCCAGTAATTGCATTTGCTGTATATTTTTCCTTTTCAGTTTGATCACCCGAACCAGAAAGAAAACTACCGAGTGCAGCTCCACCACTACCAAGTGCTGCTGCACCAAGTGCTAATGGTAATGCACCAGTACCACCAGTAAGACCAAGTACAAGACCAGAAATTATACCAATACCAGCAATTTTCATCCAATCTTTACCAACTTTATCCATACCAAGACTTGTTCGTTCTTTATTAGTAAATGCACCAACAAAATCATCATTACCAATTACTCCACCCCTTTCCATAAATGCAGAATATTCTTTTGAATTAAGACCATAATTTAATAAGTTTGAACTATAAGCTTTTCTTCTACTACCAATTTTTTGAACACTTTCGGAATATCCAGTTGCAACATCAAGTGCACTATATAAACCAGTCATACCCATCAGACCAACCACTGAACCAAGTCCTCTACTTAAAAAGCCTTTTCCTAATGATTCCTTTGCTCCTAATCCAAGTATCGCGGGGACACCTTCTTTTAATACCGCACCAACACCTCTGGCACCACGCACTGCACCTAAAATTGCACCCCCTGCAAGAACACTACCACCACTAACCAATGCTGCATTATTTCGCCATCGTGCAGCACCTTCCTTATCCAGACCCATATTCTTAGCTATGGTACCAACCTGATATCCAATTAGTGGAACATCTGCAAATGCAAGTGCACCTGCCAATGCTGGTGCTGCTGCTTTTACTAAACCAGATTTTCTAATTTCTTGAAATAATTTTAAATTTTTGACTTTTGCCATAGTATATATAGCTTGCCAGCGTTTATTACCAGATTTACCTAATAATACTTTTCCAATATTGCTATCATCAAGAATATTACCAAATGCTCTTCCACCACGCATAACATCATCAATTGCTTGTACTCTTGCAGAACCATCCAATTGTGATATATTATTTAACTATGCTGATCTATCTGTTATAAATTGATTAAATGATTTATTATTAGTTAATTCTGATGAAACTGTTCCACCACCAACTTTGATTGAACTAAATTTGCTACCATATTTATCATCTCCCATCATTCCCATCATATGAGCAAATGATTTAGAATCAAAATCAAATTTATCCAAACTATCAGCTAACTTTCTAATATTATCATTTTTTTCCAAACTTTTTAGAGAATCACCCATGTTACCATAGTCAAACTTTGAATTAGAAATTGCATTATATGATTTAGATCCTACAACATAATCAGCTTTATTAACAGCATCATTATATTCCATTGCAGCCATTTTAATATCGCTTCGTTCACTTAATGACAATTTGCCTAATTTTTTTTGCTTTGTTATATATGCACCAATTTTATCATTCATTATTGGAGGTGATATACTACCAGTTCTAACACCAGCTTTATCTCCAATAATATCACCTAATAAATCAATTTGTTTTGCATTAATATTTACTTCTTTAACATTACCCAATATAGCTTCTGTTGCAAACTTCGCATTACTTGGTTTTCTAATATCTTCTACAATTTGACCAAATTCATTATTGGCAATACGTTGATCATATGCTTGACCTTTTCCATCCATATATTGTGGTATATCGGAATCAAATCCTACTGCATATGATGCTTGTGCATATGTTCGAGCTTGATCATAAATTTCTGTTTCAATGAATTTTCTTACTCTTGCCTCAGATCCTTTATCACCCAAACTAAGCATATTGCCTAACTCTGATCCCTCTTTAGTCATACCACGCCACAACTCAGATTTCTTAAAAGATGCCATTGGAACGTCATCAAGTGATTTATATTTAGCATTAATATCAGATGGTTCTGTAAGCCCAAGTGCAGATACTGTAAATCTATCAACTGCAGCATTAAATTGTTTTACTTGATTGCTTTTTAATGGTATAGGAGTTCTACCACCAATTGCATCATGTTCAAATAATCCAGTTGTACTTGATTTCATTTTTGAATGTGTAGCATTTATAGTTGGATCAATTGCAGTAGCTAATATTTTTCTATTTTCATCACCAATATCTGCAATTCTATTTAATACTGCCTGTGTGTCTTTATTTTTAAATTTTCCACCATATGCATCTTCATCTATTTTGTTATATAGTAAATTATTTAATATAGGATCACTTCTATTAGATTTCGCAGTCATGCCACCAACATTATTAGACAAATCACCTATCATATTAGATGCTGTTCTAAATTTATGAGTTCCAAATGCTTTATCAGTTAATTTCATAAATCGTCTTCCTAATGTTTCACCTGAAAAGAAATTTTGCATTAGCCCAATTCCTAATTGTGCTCCACCAAGAATTCCCATTACAGGAAGTGCCAGTGTTGCTATAGTACCAACTATATCCATTGGATTCTCAAGCATAGTGGCACCAAATCCTTTCATTACTGCCATTGCCATGCCTTGAAAGTTAGATCCAACAACTGCACCTATATCACCACCAATATCACCTAAAGTCTTCCCAAATGCACTATTAATAATCGTATTTATGCTTTGATTAGTATCACGCCAAATACTACCCATATCATCTATTAAAATAGAAAACTTATCTCCAATTTCTTCATATGACATTCCTTCAAAATTTTCTTCCATTATTTTTGTTACTTGACTTAATGGAGATTGTTTATATAGACCAGTAGAAATGCCAGCAAACTTTGCCATTGCACCATCTGTTCGTTCTTGAAATGGTTGAGTTATTTTACTAATAAAATTTAAAAATGTTTTATTTTCTGCAAGTGAACTAAATCCTGTTTGAAATGCAGTAGCGCCAGATGTAATTGTTTTATATAATCCAGTTTGTTCAAAAACATTTCTGGTCATCATTTGTAATGAATCACCAAAGTTATCTACTTGTTTTGAGAATGTATATTTTTGTTTTTCAAGAACATCTAAACCAACAGATTTACCAATAAATCTATGTAAACCTTCAATAAGTTTATTAGGATCAGATGACATTTCACCCTTACTCATACCAGAAAGGGATTCAACAACTTCAGGTGAAACATTAAATCTCATTTGTAATGATCTCCATGATCCTGACATTGCTTCAATTAATGAGAACATAGCACCTTCCATTCCTTGTTCAGGAACAATAAGTGATAGACCAGAAACGGATTCCATTAATTTTTTCTGAAAATCTTCATTCTTAAGATATGGTTTAGTTTGTGGATATACTGCAAGACGTGACAAACTTGATAAAACTTGTTCTGTTTTAACAGGATATTCCCGCGCCATGTTAAGTGCAGTATCAATTGCTTTATTAGATTGTCTCTCACCACCTAAAGCAGATGTCAACAAAATCTTAGACTGATACATACTTTCATACATATTAAATGGTGATTGTGTTAATTGTTGAGAAAATCCTTTAGTTGCATCACCAATACCAGTAAAACCACCAGCAAATGTTCTTCCTGTTTCATATTTTTCTGCAACTTCTGTAACTGGTTTGGTAATTGTTTCAGCCATTTTCATCTGTAATGGGAAACCTGCACCAAACATTAATGAATATTGCATAAATGACATTGGTGATATCATATGACCCATTTGAAGAAGGTTCTTACTCATGTCATTGCCTAACTTTTGACCAACAGCACCACCTAAATGTGGTTGTAATGGTTTTCCTGTTGTTCCACGTGCAGTAGAATATCTTTCTTGTAAAGTTGCAAATGTACGCTGATGTGGCTCAGGTGCTTGTTGTACTCGTGGAATGCCATCAGTTTTATAATCAGTTTTTACTTGATCTCTATATAACCGATTTTGGGATGTTTGTTGTGATGATGATGGCTCTGGACGTTTGGTATCTCTCTAAAATGGGTCTGATCCAGATTGACTACCAGCATTTCGATTACGATCACGTCTATCATTCCCACCAATTGCACTGAGAATTTTTTCACCTAACGTATCGAAACTTTTACCAAGATTATTAACACCCTTTAAATTATTTTCAAAGGATGCATTCATTTTTTTGAAATTATCTGCTGTAACAGGAACTTGACGATTTAATTCGTCCATTCCACTTGGCATTAATTGTTCTGGTGATGGACCTTCTGTTTTATCTTTTTTATCTGCCATTTAATTTACCAATCTTAATTTAGAATTTAAGTTATTGGTAAATTAATTGTATTTTCAATAATCAATTCATTGTATGATCTGTGATATCTTTTTTATAAATGCTTCTAATTGACATTGCTTCAACATTCTTGCCAATTTCCTAAGTAAAATCAATTAATGGTTTCATTTGTTCAATAAGTTCATTATCTGCAACTTGTTCTTCTGGTGTTCCTTCATCAATGGTGCCATCAAATATTCTAACTAATTGACCTAAATTAAATATATTCGGTTTGATGGTATTATGATTTGCTTCTAAAATTGTATCAGTTATAGCATCTGCATTTCTAATTAATTGTTCCTGACCTCTAACTTTAACATAAATATCAAATGTTATAGCATTATAATTGTATTTATACTACCCAACATTTAAATATCCAAAATTTACATAATTACCCATTGAAGTTAAATATAATTTTTTCTATTCTTTTGCTATAGCAGTATCTTCTTTTAATGATAAAACTTTTTTATGTGAATAGATTGCAGATGGTATTACTGCTTCATTTATATGAAATTCTTCTGGGTAATCTGGCATCTCTTGCCAAAAGTTATTAACTACATTGGTATCCATTATAGTTTCACCAAATACACACTTCTTACCTTTATAAATGTCCATTATATCAGTATACCCAGTTACATACTTATCTACATAATCTAATAATGCATCCTATTTATCAGCTAAGTCGAGATTTGGTATTTCAGCATCAAGATTGTCTATCATATAAACAATTGTATCAAATGATATTTGATTTAAATGACTTTCCTATTCAGACTCATAAGTGCCTTCTGTTCCAAATATAAATTTGTCAAATATGACTCGATCTTCTGTATTATTTATGGAATATGCACTACGACGTTGTGATGTAGCAATTTCTACATATGTATTAAATGTACTGTAATTGAAATTAAATAGCATTCTAGAAAAATATGTTACAAACGAATTCATATTTCCTACTGATGAAAATGCTTTATTTTTCTAAGGTAATCTATATTTAAAAAATGCATTGTGAATGTTATAATCATATTCAGTAATGTAATCTTGGTAATATACGAGAGTAGATCCCTAACCACCCTATCCATGATTACAATTATAAATACCTAACATAAATGAACACATTTGCCACATATATGATCTTACATAAGTACCACCACCTTTTACATGGGGCATTGCTAACATACGAACAACATTGAAACACCCTTCAAATATCTGCATTTTAGTATTCACAGAATCTTCATCATATTTTTCTAATGCAATTTTAAAAAGATGAAGTGCTAATAATGTTGATGGAATTGCATTTTGAAATATACCTTTTTCAATGTGATCAAGTTGATTTTTTGGATCAACTGGTTTTAATCGTTTTGTTATGTCTTCTGGTAATAATGTTGTATAAAAATTCCTACGATTTATTTTACTTGCTTGAAATATTGGAGATTGTATACTTACTTCTGTGCCAATCAAACCAATACACAATTGTAATTCCATTAATGATGGTGACATTGATCGCATTGACATTCCTGTCACTTGTCCTATCATTGTTCCACTTGTTAATAACATTGCACCAGTTATTGCTGGTCCCATCCAATTTTGAATTAATCTCGCAACTAATGAAAAGTCTACTGTTTCCTACCCAGATAAACCAACATTACTATATAAATTTGCACCACCACCATCCGTAAAATACAATACTTCTGAAACATGATGAGCTACATTCTGACCATCACCAATACCACCTGAAACATTACTCATCACACTTTCTTCAGTAACGTGAGACCACTCATCCATATTATAATTATCATTTAATCTAACCATTTATTATAAATCCTCATAATCCTCAAGGTTAGCAATTAAGCCATTTCCTGTTGGTCTATCATTTAATTGTGATAGTGAATCATCTACATTACCACTTTGATGCCAATTATAGTCTGGAAAACTAAGATTACAGCCGGGTGTTCCTAAATATACATTATAATATTCAGGAAATATAGTATTATTAACATATGCTTCTTCTAATACCCATTTCTGTTTAATAATATCCTATACTTTTTTACTATATGTTGGTGGTGAATAGTCCATTCTATCAATGTCAATTAATAAATATTCATTATCTAATACTTTCGGTAATACAACATCATAAACAATATCAGTACTTTCCACATATTGTGTACCATTCAATGTATAGTATATCAATAATGAAGTATTATATGCACCTGTTGTATTCGCAATGTTAAAAACTTCTAATTTAATACGCTGACCACCCTCAAATTTGTTTAAAATTTTATTAATTTGAAGTTCACCCGATCCACTAATTGTATAACGTTCATTAAATGTTCCAAATATTACATTGAAATCATTCGATGATGTGTAATTATCTACAACTTTTATTTTATCAATTGAAATATATGCTTCAATACCTTTAAAGATTTCAATTGGAATAGAAAATAATAGTTTATAATTACTATCTTGAATAATTTGAAATTTCTTAGTATGAATTAATATTTTCAATGGTGATTCAAGTAACTGTTGTTTAAATTCTGTATAAACTGGATATATATTATTAGTGATTCGTAATCTCTGATTATCCATTTTTAAATTTATTTTAGTCTATTCCATTGATGACATTTCTAACTGCAATGGTACTTTGGCAGTTAAAAGTTTTACTTTATCACCACGGGGTTCAATATAACCAATGTCATTTACACTATCTACATCTCCCATATAAGCAGATGTAATATTATCAGTTAAACCATCATGATCAACAGAAATATTATATACTTTGGGTTGTGCGATTGAATTATTTCTTAAAATAAATGTATTAAATGTTATACGATTACCAGCTTTAAATAATGTACTTACCTGTGTATTATTAATAAGATCATATACTTCATCAAATGTCCAATCACCCTAACCATTTACATTATCTGATGGTGACTCATAACTTTCTTCTGATAATGTTGTAATTGCAGAAACAAGTTTATTATTTGGTATCTCTTTTTTAAAAAATACAAATCTTAATAATTTAAATTCATCATTTAATATCATCTGGCGATCAGTTGTTATATGTGGAGTAGAAAATGTTCCCCTCAATACTTCATTGGAATTATCAAATGATGACATGTACAATTCGTGATCTGATTCCCATGATATTAACTTTTCTTCTCCAACAAGATTTAATGTAAAATTTCTATCAAGTATAGTTTCTGATTTAAATTCAATTACTATATCAAGTTCTGCATTTTTCTGCCCAGTTACATTTTTATATCTATCACCAACTTCTGTTATTAAACCAGAAACAAATGTATCATAATCATACATTTCTTCATGTGCACCAGTAATAAATGTATCTATTGTATAGTTTATTAAATCAATTCCATATGCTCCAAATAACATATTGATTACAAATTCTGGTCTAATGAAATTTTTCTTAGAACTCATTGAATATTTCTAAAGTCCATCTTTATAAAATTCTTTTGTCAATATTTCCAAGAAATCTGAATTTTGGTAATATACAAATCCGGTAAGTTCAAATGTAAATTTATTAAGATCTGTTCGTCTACCAACCAAATATAACCAATGTCTATCCAGATCATAGTAATTATTAAAGTCTTCATTTATACCAGTTGTATCTTCTGTCACAGTTATCCAATTGGGGTGATCTTTTTTATTTAATTTACCATCTTCAATATATGCATCAATTAAAAATTTAGGTTCTGATATAGGAATTCTCAATTGTAATTCTGGTTCAAATAATTCAAAATATGGTAAGAAATTTTCCAGATCCTTTGTATCCAAAATTACTTCATATGATCTATTAATATAAAAATGTGTATCAATATCTAATAACTGACCATATTTTTCCTATTCGGTAATATCATTTTTAAATTGGTTAATCTATATACCATTTGTAATAACTTCTGAATTCTTTTTTGGTTGTGGAATAATGGATACTTCTTCATTTTTCTTATATTTAAATTCAACTAATTTTGCAGACTTATCCATAAAGCTCATGATACGTGACATTGATTCATCATATGCAGGAATAGCTAATTGTAGAATATCATTTGGTAATTCTGTTGTGGTATCCAAATGTACAGAAATTTCTTCAACCTTATAATTAGCCAATCCACCAGAAAATCCATTAACAAAATCTGTAGTTATAACAGATTCTTCAAGTGTAATAACTCTAAAATCATATGGTGGGAACTCAAATTCTTGTTCAGTGTTATGTATAGTTTTATTAGAACTATTTGATTGTAATGTAAACCGCATCTTCTTTGGATAAATTGATGAATTAAATATCAACTACTGTGCCTTAGTATTATTTGGTACACTTACCGTACCACAAAATGTATTAAGGTCTGTATATGCAGGATCACCACCTGTCATTGGTGATACACCATGTAAATCTGTCCACATACTTTCTCTAATTTCTTGAGATAATTGAATTCTATCAACATCAAATTCGGATTTCTTATCCAATATCATTAATGCATCAGCAGATTCTTTATAATAAATATATGGAATACGTTCTTCTAATTTTACATCATATGTATATGAACCAATTGTAAAATTCCCAATATTATATCCAAATAACGTTGGTGTTATTTTAACACGTAATGTGACATGTAGATTTGTGCAATTTGGACATATGTGTCTAATTAACCAATTAAAATAATGTAATATTTCTTCTGTATTAGTTATCCACTCAACATCCACTGCATTAATTTGATCATCTACATTAGTATAATCTACTGGAATACCAACTGCCATATCTTCTGTCATAAATAATACATCAAAGAATAATTCACTTACCTTTATATCCTGATGATCAGAGAATAGATTATATTCAATTCTATAAATGTAATCTTTCGGACTTTGCCAATCATATTCAGGATTGATCTCAAAATATTCCATATGTTGTAATATTCGTGGATACCATTCATGTTTCTGTTTGATATGATCCCCGCGATTAAATATGGTGATATTAAAGAAATCATTTATCTCTGGTAATATAGTTGCATCTGTATTAGAATCATATGCTGCCTTATTTGCGTATATTTTACACGTTATATCAAATTTAAAGGGTGTCTGTATGGTATTGACCACATTATGATAAACCGTCCATATAAGCTCATTTCTATACATTTTAAGCATATCAGAAAATTCCATCCCTTCTTCATAATCCGAAATCTTCCCTTCCATCATCAAAGTTCCTTCTGATTCAACTAATGATGGATTATATAGGTTGTAAAACTCAAATTGTTCAAATATATTAGTAGAATCATTTGGAATGTATGCATTTACATAAACTCTTACATATTTACCAACTGAATCATGTGATTTCCAAAATGGCAATTTCTTATATTGATTAGTATATTTAGTATATGGAGATTTCATTCTATCAATAATAGCAAGGTCAGATGTATCAAATGTAGTAGAATCAAATTCTGTTACATCCAATGTATTATTAAAATTATTACCAACAAAGTTATTTAATAATATACACCGTTTATCATCTGGTACGTAATCCCAAACATAATCATCAATATCAAAAACTTCCAGCGCCATTGATTCATTATAAACTTCCTGTGGCAGACATTCTATATTCTTAGGTGGTTTGATATTAAATCTGGTCCAGTTAATTGAATTTGCACCAACTGCAACAAATGATGCATTAATTCCATATTGCTGTGTAACTTGAAAATTTTTAAGATTGAAATTGAATTGTAATGAAAATGTATCTAAATAATCAAATGCTTTATAGAATTTATTATAAACAACTTCAATTTCGAGATAATCCATAACTTTATATGTACCAAAAATAGTACTAAGATCAACTGCAATATCCCTATCAGTAATAATGAAATCCATTGCACCAATAGTTGCATCAAGATTCACTATTGTGGTCATATCATCAGATAGTGCTCTTGCATTTCTTATATAAAGGGTTTCAATGTTTCCATTTAAATAGTTACCATTTTTAATATTTATATCAGTGATGTAAACTGGCATAACGTCGGTTGTATCATAATTACATTCTGATATTAATGATGATTTAAATGAAACTGTCTCAGTATATGGATCTTCTTCATAGTTACTAAAAAATGCATTATGTTGTTTGTTAGTTTCATATTGGAATTTTTCTTTACTATGTAGAAACATTTCTTTTTCTTTATCATTAAAAACATTTGTAAATGAAGATATATTTGCAATTGGTACTGGCGCATTCATTAAATCAACTTGCATGAAATCCTTTTTACCAGTATACTTATCTTTAATCATGAAAATGACATACATGTGCTTTTGATTTCTAATTTGTGCTAAATCAAAATTACCAAACATTCTATTATAAAGGTTATATACTGTTCTATCATATGTACCAATGGTTGTAGATGTATCATCCACCATTGCACTTAATTCATTACGAACTGTCATAAAATCAAAACCAGTACGCCACATATTATCAACAAATTCGCTTGTATATTGTGTTTCTACTTGAATTGTGTTACATGTATTAATAGAATTTATATTAAAGAAATTATTCATCTCATTTGATAATAGTGGTAATGGGTATTCTTCACATCTAATTGAGTCATTTTTTGAATATCTTCTTAATGTACTTAATACCTTACCACCAGAAAATGAACTATCCATTAGTTCTACAATTGCACTTGATTTAGAATTATCAAGATCAATTGCAATGCCAGAAATTGAAAATCTTTCCGAATCATCAATAATTACATTATTAAATATTTTATCATTGACTTTAAAGTTAATAAAATGTAAATCATAATTAAACAATTCCAATCTATTATGAATTGTAGAATCTTCCTATGTTAAAAAATCTTTATATAATGACATGTTTCTATATACTGGAACAAAGTCGATGAAATCTGTATGCTGCTTATAGTCTAAATCAAATGATATCATTGATGTTGTATCACTCACATAATCTGTAACTGAATATATAACATCTTTTGCATCTGGTCCATTTCCATCAGAAAGATTAATTTCAAAATACTCAGGAATCCAATCCTCATGCCACGTAGGAAGATTATTTTCAAATCTATAATCAAATATTTTAACAACATCCCTTTCTTTTATTTTAAAAAATGAGTTATCACGTTTTGTAGAATTCCTAAATATAAACTATTTAGTATCAACTTTAATGTGACAATTGCCATAACTATCAAATATTACAGGTTCAGAAATTTCATTAATATTATCATATTTTTTACTTAATACAACTGAACGTAATGCAAATGATTCCAAATGTGTTAATATTTTTTCCTAATATAAATATTCGCCATAATTAAAATCTATTAAAACATTTGTTCCGTCAGAGGTTGCTGACAATGATCTATGTGAACCAGTTTCTAAAGCAATTTCATTAACATACATCAATAGATTATATAATTCAGTTCCAAGAATTGTTTCAGCATCTTCAATATTTTCTGGATTTAGTGTAATTGAATCTCCATTATTAAAAAATGCAGGAAGTGCATTATATTGATTGTCACTATTCAAAGCAAATAGAAAACTATATTCATTATTAACAGATACAATATCAACAGAATCTTCATCCCGATCTGTCAAATAGTTATAAATTTTATATAATGATTTATAAATATTAACTTCACCTAAATGCATCTTTATATATGTAGTATCAAAGTTATAAGAATATGTAGATGAATCAACTTGAGTAAGTGAACCCATTCCTTTATTAATGGTATCTGGGTCATCAAGTGTGTATTGTGGTATACCAGTTTTAATCGTTTCCTTATAATATAATTCAAAATATTCATTTATACTATCATGTTCATTAGATTTCTCTGCAGTAACAGTAATTTTAGACTCTATAATCAAAAGATCTAATATTTCATCACCAAAGAAATTCTAAAGATATTCCGAATTCCTATTCTCAAATTTTCTATCGTAATCAAATTCATTATAAGTGAATATGGTATCATAATATTTATCCAGCTATTCAGGATTCCACACTTGATATAATTTACTATTGTTTTTTAATAATATTGAATATTCGGGGTTTGTTATACTACGATCGGTGGGAATTGGTGTTCCAAATGATTCATATATGGGTCGTACTGCTACATATTGATATTGTTGATATTTAGGTGACCAATATATGATATGACTATGGTCCATTGTTTCAATCTGCACTTGGTATTTTCCATCATACTTTCTCTACTAAGATGAATCTGAGTAATTATATGGCGATGGAGACAGATTTCTTAAAGTAACATTGATCGGTTCTATTATAGAATTTAATAAGTACGTTTCAAGGTTTGTGATAATGTTTTTATATATATTTGTCAGACGCATAGTTATTTACCAATTATTTTTTATTTTAATGTAGTATATTTGTGTAATTAATTATATAAAATTAACATTGACATGGTAAATTATATGATACTACGCACATCTATTTATAATCACAATTATTACCCAATCAAATTGTATAATCTTGAACAACAAATATTGACGGGTGATAATGAATCTGTTCATGATAAATTCGCTGTTCATGATACATCTTTTAATGATGATTTGGGAATATTAATAAAACCTTTCCAAGATGCTGAATACTTTACTATCATTGAACCAGATGATGACTTAACAAAATTTGATGGTGATATTGTATTTGAACAAATTATTAAAACTGATTCATATGATTATAGTGAGTTTGGTAATTTAAGTAAATAGCATTATAATCTAAATAAACGCCCTGTTATGGTAAAATTGGATAACTATAGTAGAACAGTAAGTGGTTATATTGATCCAAATACATTTACTGATATAGAATTCAATATGAAAGGTATTGATGAATGGACTGAACTTGAAAAATATCTCAAAACATTTAATTTAGAAAAATTTGAAATTGAAGAAGTTGCATTCTATGGTGAAGGTATTCATGCAACTGAATTATTAGAAGACATACCGGATGAATGTGGGATATATGGATATAAACGTGCAATGGTTTGTCCTGAATTATTTACATCTGACATTGTTACTTTATGTGATAATTCTGATGGTTCTTATAAAGTTTAGATTGATCAAAAAGAAAATGATGTATAGTGCAAACTTCGTATAAGTGGAAGTATCTATAATTTAATAATTTCAAAGATATCAGTACATTAGCATGAATTATTTACAAATGCACCACCACTATATTTGCCAGTATATACATTCCCTGTTGGTATGTCAATTATATTAAATTTATCACCAAAGCATCGTACACCTTATAAATTAAATTTAAAAGTGTATACTAATATTTCTTTCATTGCAAATGTGCCACTATCTGATGAAAATGGTGTATCTGATGAACCTGCAATTGCTGAGTTCATTAAAATGACACTTGATCCAAGTTTTAATAGAAATATGATAATGCCATCTCCTGCTAAAATGAAAATTCATAGTCATCCATCTGATTATTATACTGGACAAGTTAAAATATTTATGTATCCATTTAAGAATTATGCTCGCGAAGGATCATAGGAAGAAACAGAAATGATTATCAATGATGTTTCTTAGAAAACTGAAGATGTACATACAGCAAATAATGATGTTACTCTTACGTCAGATGCCATACCATCACGTAAAATAATTCCACAAGATGAAAAATATTTAGATAGAAACCCATTCAATATATTCGTTGATACCATTAATCTAACCGAAGATTATTCTAATTCGATTATGGTAGATTTTACATATAATGAAGTAGATGGTCAACGGGAAGTGCCAATTAATATATATCCAAATTTAACACTTGATCCCAAATTGGTATTAAATGATTTCTATTAGAGTGATTCAGGAATATACTTAAGTGGTGAACAAGAAAAAAAAGATATTGCAGATATGGCAAATTAGCCTAAACTAAATACTCACATTGGGCATACTGGTCAGACTGAATATCTTTCCCTTGTATTATATAATACTGGTAATACCAATGCTAAAATTGATAAAGTTGAATTTATTGATATCAATGATTATGAAACTGCGTTTGCTGGTGATGCGGATGCACTTCTAAAATGTAATGTATTATTAGGGGGACATCATGCAGATACGTTAAAATATTTATATGCAATTCTTCCAGATGGTGAATATGTTGATAGTAATAAAGAGTATGATCCAGTTGATTATGATGACAAAGGTAAAATAACAGACTATTTATCATTTAAAATTGATAATATAAAAAATGAAAACACCAACCTTAATGGACTTAATCCAATAATATTAACATTGAAAGTTAATAGACTTAATCCAACAGAAAATAAAGTTCTTGGTAAAGTATTTATTATTAAAATTACATATAATGATGGTAAATACATTTTTACTGATTCAGGAAAAACCAGTTTTAGAATATTAAATACTCAAGTTTCCCTTGCATATGAAAAATCACAAGATATTACATATGTAAAACCAAGGGTGCGATCCACTATATTCCTAAAATTATTTAAAACAACATCAAACTCTATTATAAAAGGAAAGGATTTTGGTAACAATGGTGCAATTACTGATGTCAAATTAATGAACTATGATAATAATGAAGATACTTATATTACAGATAATGAATTTATAATTGACAAAACTAAAATTCCATTTAGTTTATTATCATCACAAAAAGGATCGCTGTTTTCATTTGATCTCGATCTTACGGAAGAAAGATTATATCAATTTAAGGTTAGATTGTATACAAATATTCCCAATATTCCATTTATTGATGTGCCATATGAAATTATATGCACCACACTTGATGCTGAACAAGCTATTAAATTTGATGAATCTGATTTTTATGTAAGAAATAATAAATACTTCTTATCTTTAAATATAAATGTTCCAAAATCAAGAACATTAAATATTAAAAATGTAACCGATATTGACATTATTGTTAATGATATTAAATTTGATCTACCAACATCTCAATTAGGAATGACCGATATGTTGACTGAACAAATTAATAATATTACATTACCATATAAACTTACTAATAAGAATCCTATTAAAATGGATTTTGACTTTCAAGGAAGAGAATATGGTAGAAGTACTGGATTTATTATTTTAAGTACAGATCTTGGTGAAGTATATTTACCGGTTGTTATCTTTGTAAATACCAAATTAAAAGATGTGATGGTACTTATGGAAAATGCACGTGGGATTGAATTTATTGCACCACTTAATTCTGTTGATAAAGAGTTTATCAAACTTACAAACTTTGGAGAAGACTTGAGTTTGATTGATGTTATTAAACTTGGGTATGACAAAAATGAATTCTTAGTTGAAAATAATGTGATATTATTTCCTAATACAATAAATTATGTAGAAACCATGTTCACACCAACTTCAACTGGTAAGAAAATTGGATTTGTTGATATCAAAATTAAAGATATGTTAGAAACATTTGTTCTCCGTAATACAGATTATACAAAACAATATAAAACTCAAAATACTCATATCATTGCAGAACTTATGGGTAATGCAATGTCTGATCATGCACTTCCTTAGTTTAGTAAATCAGTTGTTGATTTTGGGTTCCTTGCTATTGATAAAAAAGATAGGACTATGAGATATGATACATTTGAAATTAAAAACTTAGGTCTTACCCCATTTATTATTACCAGTATAACCAAACTTGATAATGATTCACCTTTTATGATTCCGTTAGCAGGACAAAATTTACCAATTAAAGTTGATACTAACATTCAACTTCCTATATAGTTAAATAATAAAAAACTTACTAATAATACAGCAGTCTATACAGACATGTTTAAATTCGAAATGCAAGACTTAAAATCTAAACGCATGTTCACATATGATATTATCGTCAAAATCGAACTAACGGACGTTAAACGTGAATATTTCTCATTTAATAGTGACTATATAAACTTTGGTTATTGTCAGATTAATCATTTTAAAACAGATGAAGTTACTGTAAAAAATTATTCTACTAACAAAGTTGTATTGAATATTAATACTAATGGTGATGTAGAACTTCAATCACTTGAAAATATGACAATTAATTTATAGCCATCACAGACATTTGATATCCCCGTTTATTTTTATCCACATGGAATATCAGAGTTTTCAAATACACTTGTACTTGATTTTGATAATGGAAATTATATTAAAGAAATTAGTTTACATGGATTAGGTGTAGATTTTAATTCTCCATTAGTATCAGTTGAAAATAAACTTGCTGAATATTATAAAAATTTGGTTAATCACCTTGGAAAACCAAAATACATTTAAGAAATGCTTTATTTAAATTAGTAAAGCATTTTTTTATATTGATTAATATCATATCATATGGTATAGTGTTTCAAAATTAAATAAAGGATTAATTATATGACACACACAAAATCTAATAATAAAATGGTGGTATGTAACTGTACTACAAAAGTTGAACACTGCTATCACCACTGTATTCATGGTAAACCACATTTAAAAGACGAATGTCTTGGGTTTGAAATATGTAATATTGTAAATAAAAGAGTAAAATGTAGAAAATTATTTACAAAAGAATTAAAAGAACTTGCTGAACATGAAAATAATTGATCACTCTTATATGGAAAGTATTAATATTGATCCAGATAAATCATTTATATGGAAAACTCTTGATCCAATTCTAAGTACATAGGATATTGATCCTAATTTTTATGAAAATTCTACATCAAATATGATCAGAAGATTGTCTAATAAACCAGATAAAATAACATATAGATCAAACTGTTTTAAAATAAAATTAATATCACCAACTACTGATGAAATAGTCACAGCATATTCAAAACCAATAAAATCAGATGGTCTAATTACAAGACATAAGAGAATAGGATTTGGACATGAGTATTTGGGATTAAATAAAAATAACAAATTTCTTACTATTGCTGAATATAATCAACGGTTTAATCAATTATTATCAGGGAATTTAAATTAGAATGTTGGATTAAAAGGATTTAGTGCATATCGTGAAATGGCTGCACTTGCTGTTGCTAAATTATTAGGATTATCACACTTAGCACATGGAACAATTAGAAATGTAAACAATGAACTTACATATATTTCAAAAGATTTACAATATATGTATCCAACTTCAATTTGTGGTCATTATCATAAAGATGTATCACACCTATTATCGGTGGTATCTCAGACTGATCCACTATGGCATGACAAAGTTGCATTTGAATTTTTGATCGGTAATGTTGACTTTGCTTAGATTAATACATTTATATATAATGATATGATCGTGTTTGGATTTGATAAAGAAAAGACTTTCCCTTGTAGCAATGTATATTTAAAATCATGGAAATTAATGCATAGATTCATTAAATCTAATAAACACACTAATCTATCTAATGACTTTATTGAAAAATTGAGATATACAACAAACTATCTTGAATTAATAGACTTCATTAAACAAAAAATTGGGTATAGGGAAGCACATGCCTTTAAAAATAGATATATGCACCTATACAACCATATTCATATCATGAAAAATAAAAGTATTTGTAATATGTCATTATCTTTTTAAGGTTGCTTGAACAATAATGTCATATGCATTTTGAAAGTTTGTTGCTTTATAATCAATACCCGAAAACCTGACTATAATAGAATTCTTACTATTCAAAATATAAGATGGAACATCATCAGATCTCATATAAATCATTAATGAATATATAGACCCCAAACTATCATCATTGCTTGTGATAACTTCCTTGTCATATGTATAAATGCAATCCACTTCTTTTATAAATGTTAGTTCATCCTGTGTGATACTGGTCATGTCAACCACATCATTATCATATGGGTCATCTACATTTATAGAATCATCTAAATTAGTAAAATTAGTTGTATATAATTCTAATCTTGGTCGATTGATCAAATTCTAAATAATATTAAAACTCTTAACACTAACAATATCTTTTAACTGTCCATAATCCATTGATTATACCTCACTTACTAATGTGTATTCGTTTGCATAAACGTTGAAAATTTGATTCTTTGTAATATCGAATGGTTTCCTTGCATATACAATCTGATATACTGGCAAAATATCATAAATCTTGAAAACATTTAACCAGTTATTATAAATTGTATCATAGTCTGCTTTATCAACTACATACAATTCCCTATTTTCAATAACTTCCAAATTTGTAATAATAGGATTCGTGGTCCCGGCATTAAATTCAAAAGGTGTTGTTGCAATATTTTTAATCTTACCATTATCAAGATCAAGTAACCACCATGCATAATGATTATCCGTATATGAACTAATGAAATATCCAGAAAATGTAATATCATTACCAGTAGATTTCAAACTATAATATGAATACTAATCACTACCAATAACCTTATTAAAAATAATAGAATTGTTGTATGAGTTTTGTATCACATCCTCTAATTTAAATAATGCGCATATATATCTTCCAGAAAACAATTCTATGGCACTATGATACATATTTTCATTCATTAACATTGAAAGGAACTCAGACTTAGTTGAATTTGACAATGTATGTAATTCTTTTAGTTCAACACCATTAGTAAATATATCACGGGACCAATTGACATTTGTATTAAATTCACTATCATCATTAATCTGTGTAATAACATCTGTTCCTATTAAACATTTATATTTGACCATATTATCAGTGTCATTCCAAAGATCTTCTAATATATCTTTCTTTACATCCAATGACAATGCATGTAACAATCTATCATTGATAGTACGATAACCAACAACACTATTTCTGTGAGAAATATGAAACATTCCATTTCCTGATACAATTGGAACATATTTTATAAATAAATTATTATATTCTACTGCATCAAACGAAATCTCATTTGAATCACCATCAATCTAAAACCATTCATGAATAAATTCTAACATTGATCCTTCGTCTGTTACATCGTTAAATAGTGATATAATGGCATCATATGGAATAGCACATGAATTTGTATCAGTCTGATCTAATCCAAATGATGCAACATCAAGTAATGTAAACATTGGGACAGATGTATTATCAGTAATTGAAGCTGGTATAGTTAATGGTATAATTATATCATCTGCGGTATTAGATGGAATGTGTTCTCTTATTTCTCCTTCAAATATTAAATCAAGTAAATGTGAAGATTCTTCAAAACCATCTGCTTCAAATTTAAAATCTGCTATTAAAAATCTACAATTTGCTATACCAAAATTACTATCACCGCCATTACAATGGTAATTATTAATAATAAGTTGATCGAATTGAATTGGGGGATCAAAATGAATACCTGATCTCATATTATTATATGAATTGAAATAATTTGATGATGATGTCTGACAGCCAGTTTTATAACTATTAACAATAATAGGTCTGATATCATCATATCCAAAATCCGTAATTTGTTCATATGGAATTTCGACTTTCTCACCTTTTAATCTAAATTCAATATCTCGTATCTTACCCTAACTACTATCACCATTCCAATTTGATAAGGGTTCAATTATAAATGTTTTCATTGTAAAAACGTATAATGATTCGGTTGTAGTTTGATCATATGGTTTACTTTGTTTATAAACCTATGCATCAATGGTTTTACCTTTTGCATCATATTCACCATCATTATAAAAGAATTTTCTATCACTATCAACTGGATTAAATAACTGAAATGCTGTTGGTGTTCGTGGTGTAAAGCCATATACATCTGCTATCATAGCAAACATGTCCATATAATGAATGTGCTTAACATCTACTAATGTAGTCTGCATTAGATATTCATAGTCTGCCGATGTCATGTCATTAACCAATTCGTCATTGTTTATTGCTGTAATACCGCCTGATATAACTTTAATTGATCTAAACTAACTACC
The DNA here is from genome assembly GCA_029931905.1 of Fidelibacterota bacterium. Lineage (GTDB taxonomy): Bacteria > Fidelibacterota > Fidelibacteria > Fidelibacterales > Fidelibacteraceae > TCS52. The sequence continues at coordinate 27,470 of JAOZRH010000001.1, read as the reverse complement.
CGCGCTCTCATAGTCCTTATTTATACCAAGAAGGATCGGTCTTTGTCTTTCTTCGTCATATCCATAAATATCTAAAAAACTGTAATCATCTTGATTACCAATAGTAGTATGTAACATTGTATTATCAAAATCAAAATATACAATCCCTTTACCAATTTCATCAACAAACATTTTTATATCATCTAATATATCAAATACAGCATTATCAAATGTTGGTTGCTAATTAAATACAGTAGATCCGGCATTATATTTATTCTTAACCCATGTATCTACATATGAATTTGCAACAATTATATTCCCTTCTTTAAACTCAGGATCAATATAATCGGTCACAAAGTCCGTGTCTTCTACATATAAATATGAAATTTCTTTCCATTTCCAGATTACATTATTAACTCTGGTATCCATTAACTTAAATAATTCTTTTAATCGATTAGCAATAATGTAATTGTTCTAATTCGTTGAGAATATAATTGTATATTCAAGTCCATTCATTGTTAATGTAAAACCAAACCGCAATGCACTCTTTATATCTTCTTTTAAAATGATTGTAACATCATTACCAGTACCAGTATATGCACCAAATATATTATCCATTGCCTGTTCTTTATCCAGATCAGTAATAAAATTTTCAGTGATTATAGTGATATTATTGCCCAAATACTTTGTGAATTCAGTCTTTTCGTTTGTCATGAACCAAGATCTGGATTGTTCCTGTACATCATATGTACTATACTTAAGATTTCGTAAACCAAAAATGTGATCTGTATAAAATTCTGTTCCCTTATTATAATTTGCTAATATACCATAAGTAGAATCTGTTATTTTCTGGTTAAAATAAAGATGAACAAAATTTGGATGATTTACACTTGATATCAATTGTATTTTTGACATGTTAAGAATATCTAAAATATAATGATAACTTAACCAAAAAATTAAAACTGATCCAAGAACTTCGTCTTTATATAAATCATCAAGCTTATCAGTCCTTAATTCATAATTAAACGCCACCTAACCATCATCACCAATCATCTCTGATAATGTGAAATATAGATACTCTTTAAAAATATGATCAAGTTTCTCACTATTCATGTGGAGTGATATATCAAAATCATCCACCTTGTATATTCTATAATCTAAATTATCTGACTGAAAACTTATCATGTTATATTGACCTATATGAAATTTTATGAATATCCAATTCAGGTTGATTAAATATTACATTCATCTGAATCTTGTCATCAATTATTATATTATTTATATCATTGTCCTTATATACATACACAATTGACGTTGCGCTCATTCTATATATCTTAGGGAATATATGATATGGAGTTGAATCAATTGCTTTTATTATCATATTTGGATAATTCTGATCTGGAAATGCCTCATTAAAATCCATTCGGATCACCAACATGTCTTTAATGTAGTTTATATTCCTTATATCAAAGGTCTGAACATACTGATGATTAATAGAACCAACGTAATTTAAATAATACCGGTAAACATCAGTCTGTGTATCACCATATTCGTCTAACCATGATACATCACATTCAATATAATCTACTGCAGTAGAATCTTCAAATGTCAATATCTTTAAATATCCCGATAAAGAATATGTCATATTCTGAATAATCTAAAATGGTGTCTTTGTAAATGTCATAACGATATTATCACTTGACAAGTTAATAGAATCAACTGATAAATCTGCTGATCCATTATTAGCAATATCAAAGCTCTAATTCTTAAGACTGTAAATCTCTTTAGTCCCTAAATCTACATTAAATTCTTGCATTATATTTTTCCCTTATATGAATATTGCTTTTCTAAAATTAGATAACAAATTGTTGACATCACTTACATTACTTCTCTCTTGTAATAAATTACTTAAATCAAGGTTGTGCTCATAATAATTTAACCATTCTTCATCAACCCTTATACATACTGGTGCCAGATAATTGTCTTTATCAAAACGTTTCATCTACACTATGAAAACATCCTTAATATCAGAAGAAAATGACATATTATAAATATCTTCATGTGACTGAATGTGAATCATTGTATAATTCTTCTTACCAACATGTATGTCTGTTTCTGTCTTCTGTGTTACACTTTCAACAACATCCACCATCTTAACTGGATTATACCAATATTTCATAACGTCAATATCTTGTTCATTATTAAATAACTTACTTGACAACTGATCATAGAAATAATCTGTGTTAGGATCTTTAAATGACATTACGTACATATCCATTGTTAAAAATACCCACGTCCTTACCAATAACTTAAAATCATTATTTATATACCATTTATAAATCATTCGCCACCACCCACGCTTACTACACCAACATTGTCAATATAATCGTCATTAAACTAAGTGCCATAAGGTCCATGACTCACTTCGTTATCTATCGGTGTAATTAAATATATAGGAAACTGAAACTCCGAATCCTCTAATGAAAATAATACATCATTAAAATATTCTGCTGTACTTGACAACTTTAATAACTGATCTAAAAATTCAACATGCTCCATACTTGACCAAGGAACTATACGATCATCCTTATATACAAAGGAAGCCTTCTTTGATTCTGTCTATTCCGACGAAGTGTTATCAATTACCTCTAATACTGCATTACTATCATTAAAATTGGGTTCAGTGTTTATCTATTCACCACTATCACCATCCCTTATAGCCTTTGCTTCAATATCCATATTATTAAATGTAATATTAAAAAATTGTTTTGTAAAATTAATGGGAATGTATCGTAATATTCCAGTAGGTGTGTTCCGCATAATTGCACATGTGAATAAGGATGGCACAATAAACCATTCTGTACCAAATCCAGATAATGTATCCATATCAGATGAAATGTCTGTCCACTTATCACCAAATAACTGTGATAAATTAACAACAACAGATCCATTGTTAGTAATTGAATTAACTAATAAATTAGTCTACTCAAACTAAACATCTGTTGATCCTTTTTTAGTATATATAATGTAATATGTGGGATACTGCCATCCATCCTTGGTAAATATAAAGGATTGGGCAAAATGAACCTTGTTAATATTCTCAACAATAGGTGTGGTAGGCTTAAATGTAAATCTCAATGTGTCATCATCCATGGTAAAGAAATTACCATATACACCAGTAATAACATTATCCTTGAAACCGGCTAAACCTTTAATCAATTCTATATCTTTCATCTCTAAGAAAGAAAAATATTCACTCGACTATTTCTTCCCTGCTTCATGCTCTAATGTACCATACCGCTTATAATACTCTGTGTTAAGAAAATTAGCAATAAACTCTGTCATCCCAACATCTGTATAATCAAATATCATATTTCGTAATAAATAATTATGACCATTTAATGACTTTGGATCAAACTCATGATGATTATCCTCCCCTGATAAAATATTATAAAGAGGATTCTGGATCTCTAATTTATATGGCTTATTGGTATGGATGTTCGTTAGATAAAGACGTGTGTTCCAACTGCCCTTCTAAGCTTCTACCCCAGTGATATTATAATGGGATAGATATTGTTCAACCTTGTCTGCTCTTGAATATATCATTTAATTTACCAATAGTTAGTTAATCTTTTATAATTAATTCAAATCTGAACAGACAAGACATTCCTTATTTCGTTAAATGTTCTATGCTACCTCTTTCAATGATTACATCATCATACTCATTGTTAATAATTCTTAACTTCTGATCTATAGTATTAAGAAATAATCCCCGGTAACCAGACCCCATATCATATAAATCCCAAACTTCAGCATCTACTTTACCTGAACATTCACGCAAAATCCTCCCTATGGATTGTACCATTGCTTTCTTACCTAATATAGGAATAGCCAATAACATACGATTTAATTGCTTATAATCAAATGCCTTACTACCATATGCCATTGTTGCAATCAATAACCTATCTTTATCCTTATCAACTTCCCGTTGCTTTGCATAAAATTTGATAGGTTCTAACCCAGCTTTAATTGCTGCATCATATAACACATTTATCTGCTTCTCTGTAAAAACTATAACAATCATTCTATTATTAGGATCAGCTTCCATATTGTACTTCATAATCTCTACACATATATCAACCCACGCCTTACTCTTTAATAAAACCCTATTATATACTGATCGTGCCATATTAAAGTTATTCTTCCATAAATAGTTCACCCTCTTACCATCCTTGTCACCTGTAAGAGAATCATACTCAACCATTTTATATTTAGGAGAAAAATCGTACTCTCCATACTTAGTCACTACTTCACCAAATATAGAATACATTAAAATCTCTTTGTCTTTACCATGCCATGGGGTTGCACTCATACCTAATAAATTAGGGGTATTAAATAATAAAGATCCTGCTGCCCACTCATTCGCTATTACATGACAATTACCAGTAATAGAAACTTTATTATTACGTCTTACAATAATATTACCATCTGGCACCGTCACACAATATACTTTACCATCATAATCAACGTAATCCTTTTTTATACTCTGTGTAGCAGCATCCACATCTTTATAAAAATAAAACCTATGAACATCTTTATAACTTTCTTTCCTATTATCAATCTGTATACCACGTGAACATTTGTAACCACCAAATAATGCAACTATTTGAACAATATCTGCATTACCACTATCTGTAGTAGAATAATATAAATTACCACCTTTAGTACTACCATCCCACAATACAAGTTCATTAATAAACTTATTAGCAAACTCATATGAAATATTTGATATATCAAGCCATTCATTAAAATGCTTATACATTCTGTCTTTTGGATATATCATAAATCGAGTACGGTCTTTAACATTCTCATTAATAGAACCAGTATCATTGGAAATTCCCCACGAATAACCTAATGACTCAACTAATTGCTTTAATCTATCAATTTTACGCTGTTTACTAAAAGTAAAACATACTTGATAATGATCCCCATCTTTAGTTTCGTATTGAATGGTACCATCTGCTTGTAACATAATAAGGAATCTATGGTAATCTGTGAACTCTAAATCCCCTACACCTTTTCCATGTATAGGTATTTTTGTATAATAATTAAATTTTACATTATCTACTATTCTCTTTTCATACTTACCACTAAGATATAATGGTTGTTCGTGATTTGGTGTTGATAAATCATCAATATTTCTACTCTTAAGATGAACCAACTTACCTTTATAATCATTCTCAATATAACGTAATGGCTTTACAAAAGAAATCTCTCTGGTAATATGATTGAATTGTGCAACCTTAACACTCTTATCCAATTTGTCAAACCGCTGCCAACCATGTTCCGTTAATAATTCTGTATCACCAGACTTACATTCATCCCATATCACCAAACCAACACCAATATCCCTGAACTTAGGATAAAATGTTTTATTAGCATTCTTAAATTTGCTGCTCAAAGTCTGTGGAGTACTCACTATAATAACTTTGTCATCTACATCAAATACATCACCCTTAATAGTACCAATGTCAGACCTTTCTAAATCTGTATGTCTAAGCATTTCATCTATCCACTGCTCAACAATCTTCTTATTGTCTATAACTATTAAAGTAACAACATTTAACTTATGTGCTAAATAAATCCCTAATACTGTATTATGAGTTACTGTGAAATCTCCCATCAAATATAGATGATCTTTATCTAATGTAAATCCATAATAATTATCTTTACCAATATATTTAACTTCGAAACCAGTTTTTAATACATCCTTAATTTGCTTACATTCTGGTGCTTTCTTATATTCACAAGGAATTTCATTAATATAACCAGATATAAAACATTTATAATGGATTTCAGTTCCTATAACCTTTTCTTTTTTATAACATGCATACCCAAGACTTCTACTTAAAAAACAAATCTGATCAGCAAAATGTTCATCCTTACAAAATACTTCATATCCATCAGAACTTAAATTACCATTAGTGTCAATAATACCAGCTAATAACTGTAACCGTACTTCACGATCATTAATTAAATATTCGTTAGGTATATTACGTTCATTATTCTCAGTTATTAAATGTTCTTTTACATAAAATCTAAAATCATTTCTAATTGAACAAATTTCTTTCTTAGTACCATCACCTAAATGTGCACCAATAATATAAGGATCAAACAGAATATCTACTGTAGGAAACTCAACACCAGTTCGCCATAACTTCATCTTAGCTTTAAATCTATTTGTCTGCTTAAGATAATCCTTAATAGATATATTTGTTATAGAATCAAATGGATATTGTTTACTATCATGATATGAACTTTTTAAACTCAGTATATGATCATAATTACATGTAAATGAATCCCCCTTATCAGGAATTACTTCATACATATCACCATACCCAACATTAACACCAGATGCAATTCTTGGTTTACTATCCGGTCCCATAACAAGATCACCATTAATAATATCCTGAACCATCTTAATAGACCCATCATACATTAATATAGGTGTATCAATCTTAAAACATTTACCAGTTCCCGGTCTCGCCTGTATAATACCATGAATATATCCTGTTTCTGCAAAGGAATCAAATATGTCAGCACTCATATCTACCTGTGCATCCCTTAACTTAGATGTAAACTTAAACTCCTTTGGCTTTACTATACTAAACTTAGGATCTACCCAACCATCTATATAAGAATAATCATAATAACGTCTAATGTGCCTTGGAAAGAAAAAGGTATGATCATTCTCGTATATTACCTGATGAACCATACCCTTTAACTTACCATCAAACTTATTCTTGTGTATTAAACAAAACATATATTAATATAGCTCCATCATAACCCTTACTATCCGGTCCTTCTTATCTATCATTACTTCAAATGTGTCTATAATACCCTGATTATGACAGACCTCCCCTAAATCCATTTCAACTTCATAATCAACTATATCTTCTGTATTTAGACCCTCATTCTCCAATTCATTCTCAATACGCCCCTATACTTCTTCTAATACCATTTTATAAACCCTATTCTTCCATGTTATATTTATTATCCTATATACCTACTATAGATATATCATATTAATTAAACTCAATATTATAACATTTATTTCCTATAAGATTTAGGTTATTCTGTCATGCTATTATTCGGTTATTGTGCATGTCTTTCTATAATATATTTTCTGCTGCTCTCTGATAGCTTCGATAGAAGGATTATAATAATCATTAATCTTAGTATATAACCTTTGTAACATCTCTGTGGTAATAAAACCTTGATCTCTTAATAATATAGCCTCTGATCTACGCTTCTTAATATTATTTTGTAACTCCATTATCATCTTCTGATATTTGTCCACCACATTTACTCCCCTTATTAATAGCATATCTAATATCACCTATGCTAATATCTGCATTGTAATAATTTAAAATGCGTTGATGAATTACCTTACCTTCACTCTGTGTAATATGACCCTTCTCCATTAACTCCGTCACCCTTACATTATCATTGTGCTTACACTCAGCCAAAAATTGTAACTTCTTATATCTATTATCCCACATATTGATCACAATACTCCTTATCATAACTCACTATGTCTATCCGATTTATCTTAGTATGAAAATAATCTTGTGCACACTTCTTTACTTCACGGTTTAATAAATTCCTTATATACACAAACATCTTATAATACCCTACCATAAAACTTGTAAACTCAGTATCATTATCTGGTAAAGAATGTATCCCATTTAAAAAAACCATTAATAGCTCAGTTTGGTCCATCACTACTGTATCTAATCTCCCTGTATAAAATTGCTCAACTACTTCATCTGTTTTACAAGAAGTAAAATACTTATTAACCAATATAGACTTAATCAATTCAAAATGTAAAAATGTTAAATAACTTAAAAATTCTTTACTATCACTATTAGAACTTTTGTAAATTAAATAAAAATTAAATATTAAATTCGTTAAATTAAAATGGGTAAATGGATAAATATTTTTTAAAGTTTCAACATATTCTAATAACAATTTGTCATACACACTACTTACCATATACTCTACACCAAATCCAATATCACCAATAATAACACTATCTATTTTTTTAAATATTTGAATTTTATGCCCTTTGTGGACAAATGCCAAATCATTAAAATATTGTAAATGTTTAATAATATATTGTATTTCTGTAAATCCCTGTAAATATACATTAAAAACAACTTCATTAGTTAAACTTAATCTAAATTTATTTCGTGCTTTTTGTTTACATGTTTTTATTGCTTTGTCATAAGGGCAATAATATCTCTTTTTTACTTCTTCTGACAAATCTAAGTCCTGAATCAATTCTTTAGAATGACATTTTTGTTTATTTTTCTTAAGTTTATGTAGTTCGGTTGAAGTTAGTGGGTGATTAAACTCTATAAAACCGGAAGCATTGCGTATAACATTGAACTGTGTTGATTCAGTAAGAACTTGTATGAGTGCATCATCATATTTTATAATGTTATCTAAGTAAATCAATGTATCTCTTTTTAAGTTTAGAAATGTTTTAAAATTATTATTGGATATACACCATGTTATAATGTCTTTATAAAGCACCGTATTTTCATTTTTAGCGTAGTTATGCTGTGATATGATATATGATGCTACCTGTTGTATGAAATCTGCCTTATTCATGCACTCACCTTCGCTTATAAGTTTCTAATTACATCAAGTTTGGAATACTGAGTTCTATTAGAATATATTTCCATTTTTTAAATATTTATGTAAAATTATATTATTTTATTAGTATATTATATAGATTATTGTTTCTTTCTTCTTTTTTTAGTATGGGGTTCTATTCCATATTTATCATAGTAAGTAAATTCTATGGATTCAGAGAGTTGTGTTTTTGTACAAATGAAGTATTGTTTATTGTAAGTATCTGAGATTTTAGATGCTTTAAGGTAAGATAGTAGCCATTCAATAATGATATTCATATAATTTACTCCGATCTAAAGTTTTATTGTTAAGTTATATCATAATGAATTATTAATTTAGTATATAAGTTGTTATAAATTATAGAATAGTTGTCAAGTAAAAATATTAATTAAACTCTAAGGCTACCATGAGTTAATACATATTGTTTAACAGTATGTGTGAATTCTTGTTCATTAAATTCTGCTCCCAACCATTTAAGGAAAGTTATCCAATGAGTGATGCCACATTTAAAGTCTTTTTCAAATAGTTCCTGATTTTCTATATTAACGACATTACGGGCATAAGGTACAGTAATTTCGAAAGGTATGACATTAAGATTTTCATTAAGGCAAATGTCAATAGCATAGTTTTCAGTTTTCAAAGGTTCTATAATCTTATTTACATTGTTCCAAAAATTTTCTTTACCGATTTTATTTTCAAACCATGAAAGGTCAAAGTCGATAATATCATATTTAGCTAAGTCACGTTTTTGAGGATCAATGTGCCACAACCATTCTTTAGCTCTATGGGTATATATAGGAAGTAATGTACTACCTATTTTAATTACTCTACACTTATAGTAATAGTCATCATGTTTAAAGTCAATGAATTTTTGTAACATAACCATTTTTTTATTTAAATAAGTTGCCATCCATCTTTTAATATCTTCACTATTTTTAACTAAAGTATGTTTACCATGATCTGCATGACCCACCCATTCGAATATAACGGCAGGATACATAGAAGAAGGAATGACATCGAAATCCATTTTTCTTGTTAATTTAATAGATCTTGGTACATCCAAACCAACTTTAGTCCATATTTCATTTAATTTAATTTTAGTTAGCTGATCCCATCCATAGAAGTTGAGTAAATTACCACTATAGAGTGATTCTATTTCTACTTTTTGTTTAAAGTGTTGATATGTATATTCGGCTGGTATAAATAAGACATTTTTATAGTCTTTTAATCTAAGTTTGCCCAATGGGATGGTGCGGGAATTCATAGGTCTAACCATATGGATGTTAATTTGTTCATCCAGTTCGGGGTATATAACTTTTTTAAGGTTCATTAGAATTTCTACATTAGTAGCTTTAGGCATCCAAGTTATAACCATGCATGATTTTTTCATTTCTTTTTTTCTTCCTCATATTCAGTTTTAGTATTTGGGACACCAGTGAAGTTACTACACTTAGGACAAAGATATTTATCATGCCATATAGAAACATAGTGTTCATTCATGATAGTACCACATACACAAGTAGGTGCAGTAGTAGAGAATTTTCCATCTGGTTTTACATTATATCTATATTCTAATGATTTATCTTTTTTAGTCAATTGTAAAACCTTTATTTATATTTATATAATCTATTACATCTTGTTTAAATTTAATCCAATCATAATTTGTATTACACAGATCAATATCACAGAGATCTCTAAGATAGATTGTCCAGTAATTTATAATATTTTCTATAGATTGTTCACGGAACTCATTATAATTTTCATTTTCATATTCAAATTGTCTATATGATATATTATATGGTACAGTGATTTCAAATGGAATTATTTTACCATCTACTTCACAGAAGTCCATAGCACCGACTTGGATATTGGTATTTTCAAACATTAAGCTAATATCTTCATCGAATGTTGGTATTTTCTCACGGTAGTATGAACAATTAGTAGCAAGTAGTTTAGAACCTTTTGTTTTATGGTGAACATGCCAATTTGTTCTATTACCTATTATATTAACATCAATATAGTTATCATCCAATCTAATGATTCTACCTTTACGGAACCAACCATCAAAATCTCTATAATTGATATATTTAGTAACTATGACGTGGTGAGATCTACGAGTTTGGCGCAACCACATTTCAATAGAGTCTATGTCGAATATAAGAGTATGATCCCCACATGCACCATGACCTATTGACATTGATATGATAGCTGGGAACATATCTGGTTTAATATTGAGTCTATCCAGTTTATGTTGTAGTTCTATCATTTTAGGGACAGGAACTCCTAAATTTTTCCATACTACATTCAGTGAATATTTATCTAATGTATCATAGCATTCACCATTAATGAGTTTTATATTATTTTCTTCACAGATTTGGAACAATCTAAAGAAGTCAAATGTAAGGTATGTGGTTTCTCTTGGATACAATATAATGCGATTATATTTAGTATAGTCCACATCAATCCATTCAAGCGTTTGTGTAGTTTTATCAGTTAGTGTTAAGAACTCTAATTGATCATTTACAGATTGTTGTTTAATAATCTTGCTCATAAGTTTTTGTATAGGAATATTATGAGCAAGATTATACCAAGAGAGAATAAGAGTTTTGGTCATATCTATATATCCATCAAGTTTTCAGAATTTGTAGATGGAGTTTTATAGATTGGTATTTGTTTTTTTATAAAAAATTTAATTACTGCATGGTCTTCTATAATACCGACAAATTCTATATATTCAATTTGTTTATTAATTTTATATTCTTTATCAACATTACCTAATTTTGATTGACCATTAATATGAAATGAATTATTACTGGTATCAAATTTAAATTTCAGATTTTTAGATATAAAATGTGTTGGTACAGGAACTCTAAGTATAATTGAATCATCATTGGTTGGTTCAGAATTAAACTTCGTAGATTTCTTAATAGTTTTTTTAGTATATGATTGATTATTTGTATTAGCAGTGGGGCTTATTGGTGGAACTTTACTACCAAACATTTCATCAAATATATCCATAAAACCATTATTATTATTAAACATATTCATGTTCATTCCTTTTTTAATTGTTTTAAAGGTAATATATATTCAAACTCGTTATCTGGTGCACACTTTGGTACTTTATTCAACTCACGCCATTCACCTTTCAATGGATTAGTTGTATATTGCCACTACTGCTGTAGTTTCATACCATTTCTTGATACACTTTTCATTCTCATAATGCCAGAACATTTTAATTTTGGTTTGTTAGCCATTTAAATTACCTTTAATGTATTGTGTGTCCTGATAAACTTTCAATGATTTGGAGTGCTTCCCATATAAATTCATCACCAACTTTAATATTAGTGTAATCGAGATGCCAATGTTCCATTGATAAGATCATTTCTGTATCAATTTGTATAGCACCCGCTTTATCTTGCAGTCTACCATTTTCATCATATGGTAGATCCATGTTTCTTGTAAGATATAGGTTGATGTTATTAAACCGGTTAAAACACCCTAATACATATTCTTCAAATGGTTTGTATAGTTCATCTTTAATATGATAGAAAGCTGAAAGTATTAAGGGAGAATCAGTTATAATATAATCAACCTTTCCTTCAAGTATATACTGTTTCTTATGTTGTTTAGCAAAGATGTAATCTTGTTTGATATCTGTAGTAGATCTAAGTACATCTGTGCGCTCTGACCATATATGTTCTTTCACATATTCATTAACAAGTTCTACACTATGACCTAAACATTTAATATGATAAAATAAAAGTGCTGCTTGTGTTGATTTTCCTACCCCAGCACCACCAAATAAATTAATAACGGTTGTCATAATAGTCATTGCTCCTTATAAAGTACATTATATTGATCATTACAACCATTTTGTACATTATTTACTTATATGTTCTGTACACCTATAACGTCAATTGGAAATATGCTTATTCATATACTAAAAAAAACTTAATGAGTATTATTTGGTACCTTAAACCACACTTAACCAGATGTTAAGTAATAAAACTCTTAATTTAGAAACTGATATTTACATATTTTAAATCTGACATTATTTATCCTGATCTCCATCAAAGTCAAAACCATCCAAATCTTTATACATATCAGGTGTATTAGAAGAATCATTATCAGTAGGATCAACCAATGTTGGTTTAGTTTCAACTTTTTTAGGTGTGACCATGGAAGGTTTCTTTGGTGTAGATTTCTTACGTGATGCACGTTTCTTTTTTGGTTGATTCAATGTGCCAGTAATAACTCTTTCTTTGGTAACAAGTGCCATACAATGTAAAACATATGCATCAATTTGTTCTTTAACTGCACCAGCAACTACTTCTGAGATTGTTACAGCAACTGGTGGTTTACCGGGAGAGCTTGGTCTGAACACATAACCATTAGTTACATCTTCAATAAATTTTTGGGTAAAAATTGAGGTAAGTTCATCTTTTGTTTTTTTAAGGAATGGTACATCACAAATAAGTTTCAATGTTCCATTTTCAATCTGTTCGGTCATGTTGTACTCCAATATTATTTTTATAATTATTGTGGATCATTTTAATGGACCCTCTATCCCGATTCGAACGGGAAAACACAGAGATTTAGAGTCTCTTGCTCTGCCAATTGAGCTATAGAGGGTTAGGTTGTTTTATATTATATAGTATATCATAAATTTGAACAAACTAACCCCAATTTAAACTAATGATATATTATATAGTACATTAATTCAAGGATTATTTAATATGATACCAAAATATACACAAATTGAATATGATAGTGCAAACCAGATGGATAAATTGTCTTTAGAATGTGAACAGTGTGGGGAATTGTTCTATGTCAAAAAGAAGCAGATTAATCAAGTTCTTAATGGAAATAGCCCTGATTAGTATAGATACTGCTGTAGAGGATGTAAAGAAATTGGGTCAGGTAATCGGATAAACGTAACATGTGCCAATTGTGAAATTGAAATATGGAAACGGAAATCAGATTGTCAAGGAGAAAATAATTTTTGTAGTCGAACCTGCGCAGCAATATATAATAATAAAATTCATATAAAGCGTAATACTCGCATTAATAGTATATGTAAACATTGTAATCATGAATATTCATATATTCCAAGTGAAATTTTATCCAAAAGTTATATAGAAACATATTGTTCATATACTTGTATGCATGGTGGTATGCCATTTAATATATTTTATTGTTGTGATTGGTGTAACAAATTAAATAATATGGAATATGGTAGGTTTCATAGAAAAGGGGATGATGGAAAAATAATTAAACACTTTTGTGATAGTTCATGTAGATCAAAATGGAATAATCGATATAATATAACCCAAAATCCAAGACCTAAAATTGAACATTATATTGAAAGAAAATTAAATGAAGATTTTCAATAGATTGATATTAAGTATAATATACGATCTATTTTAGAAGATGGGTTAGAGTTTGATATTTATATACCAGAAATTAAACTTGCATTTGAATTGAATGGACCTACTCATTATAAAGATATTTATAATAATCCAAAAAGATTTAAGCAACAAATATATAATGATAAGCGGAAATATGATCTATGTATGGAACGTGGTATCATCTTATGCTCTATAAATACATCAAATCAAAAAAATTATACTGATAGTGGACATGATGAATATTATCAAATTATCAAAACCACTATCTATAATGTTATGGGTTAAATGTCATTTTTCAATAACTCCATTATAAATTCTTCAATATTACCATCAAGTACGTTATTAAAATTATATTCTATGTGTCCTGTTCTATGATCTTTAATATATTGAGTAGGATGAAGAACATATGATCTAATTTGTGAGCCAAATGCATTTGTTGATTCTATAATTTCATCAAGTTCTTTATGTCTTTTTTCTTCTTCCATTTCATAGATACGGCTATACAAAGTTTTCCAAGCAATTTCACGATTCCTAAATTGGGAACGTTCACCTTGGGAGAATGCAACAATACCAGTTGGAAGGTGTGTCAATCTAACAGCAGAATCCGTTGTATTTCGGTGCTGACCACCTGCACCATGTCCACGCATTGTATCAACTCTAACATCATTTTTATCGATATCTACAGTGATTGTATCATCTATTTCTGGTGTAACCTTAACAGATGCAAATGATGTGTGTCTTCTTAGTGCTTTATCAAAAGGACTTTTTCTAATTAACCTATGAACACCATTTTCATTTTTCAATTTACCAAAGACAAATCTACCTGAGATAATAAACTCTATTTTTTTAAATCCAGTTGATGCTTCTGGTGAAGGTAGTTCATATAACATTTCAATATCATAATCATTGTTTGCTGCCCACCTACAATACATTCTAAATAGCATACCAGTCCAATCTTCTGATTCGGTACCACCAGAACCAGCATTAATTGCAACAATGGCATTTAGTCTATCTTTTATATCCGAGAATTGTTTATTAAACAGATATTGTTTATATATTCTAATAGCAAAATTTGAACTTTTGGTTATGTCATCAATTTGATTTTCAACATCATCCATATCAACAGACATTTCATAAAGGTCAATTGCATAATCTACTTTTGCAATACATTTAGAAATGATTTCATATTCAGATGTTATTACTGCAAGTTCTTTTAATTTGTCTTCATTATATTCTTGTGTTGACGTAATATGAATCAATTCCCTTCTTCTACATTCACTTTCACTTAAGATCAAAATACACTGTTCTTTAATCTCTTTTATATAAGGAAGATCATCAAGAAATGTATTCGTTTTATTTTTTTCCACCATTAATCACCTTCCACCCTTTAGGGATTAATCCATTTTCATTTGATGTTATATCTGGTTTTGGTGCTTCTGTCTTTATACGTTTTTTAAATCCATTAAAGATACCATTAGCCTGTTTAAGTGCCAGTGCGGTACAATATGTAGAAAGAAGACCGTGGTAAGTGGCATCATCTTCAAATTTATCGAAATCAATTTGTTGTCTTTCATTACACAATTTTTGTGATAGACTTGATATTACATTTTCAAAATCTGCATTTTCAAAATCTGCATTTATCTTTTGTACTTTACCAAAAAACGCTTTAATCATAATTTGAAATTCAGGATTAACTACCATTTATATTTATACCTCAATAATTAGATGTTCATTAAATTCTTTATTCAATCTCTCACTACCAAAATAACCATGTGCATTTCTAACTACCCGCGTATTATGAACCATGCCATCAAAACTATTATGCATATGTCCACATAACCAAAGTGCAGGTTCATATTTTTTAATAAGATCATCATAATTATTATGATAAGCTTTAAGCATCCCATATCTAATTTTATCAACTGCTTCTTTTGAACTAAGATCAATTGCCGATTTACAAGGTGGGACATGTGTAACAACAATCATTTTAACATCTTCATTTTGAAAATTTTTCAATGTTTCTTTAAGAAAATTTCTATCATCATTATACCAGAACTCAATTGATTTAGCGTGGTCATCAATCAACTTAAAATCGTTCATAGGATAATTGTCAATATTATATCCATTAAAGTACTGCCAACCCGTACACCCTATAACAACATGGGTACCTAAATCGATAATACCGTGATTTAAGAAATAGAAATTATCAATACAGTCTTGTAAATGATAGAATGCATCATCTATAGTTGCCCGATCAGAATGGTAATAATCGTGATTACCGGTTACATATAATAAAGATTTAGGTGCAATTGCATTTGCCAATTTTTCGATTTCAATAATACTATTACAATTGGACCCATCACCTGCAATAATAAATATATCATATAAATCAGTTAATGTTGCATAATGATCAAATGTGGGAGAATTAAATTCTTGATGTAAATCAGACATAAATTTAATTCTTAAAAGTTTGTTGGAAGGTTCTGTATTATCCATTATTATTTCCACGTTTCCTCACTCCGATAAACTTTGGTAGCTTCATCATTTTTCCATTCGGTTTTTCGGTGATTGTACAATTGGATATAACAAAATCCTTAAGCTTATCGGGAACAATCCCAACTTCAATCACTCGATTAGTGTATTCTTTAATAATGTTTCCATCATTAAACCTAATATACACTAATTTGCCATTAATGTCAAGGTTTATGTTAATTTCATAGACTTTCTTATCTGGTGTTATCATATAAGCATATGGGTCAATAACTATTAACTGTGCAACTTTAAGATACCATAGACATTCTACACAACAGCGTTGTGCGTGTTTTTCTTTAGTGATTGATGGGATACATACTTTAGCATATGAATTTATAATTTCTTTAGAACAATATTGGCATTGATTAGTCATTAGTCACATCCTGTATTTTTATAGAATTAATTAAATATAATAAATATAACATATCATAATTTAATACAATAGTCAATATAGGGATTTATATATGAAATTTGAAAAAAAACAATTGCTGAATGAAGCAAGACCTAAAACCAAAAAACTTGAGAAGGTTAATGTCAAAGGTAGTGTTAGGGCTACCCAAACTGGCAAGGTTACTACAGTTGATGCCCATACTCGTACTGTAGAAAAAAATGTAAAAGATTCAACTAAGAAAAAAGTAGATCCAGATGTTGCAGCACATATGAAAGAAATGGGATATGATCCTAATAATAGTGTAATTGCAGCAGCATTTGATCCTATATTAAGTATTGGGAAACAAGTAGGGGATGCAAAGGATCTTAGAGTATATAAGGATAGAAAAGGTGTAACTAACAATGTTCAGGTTGTTACACTTAGAGACAAAAATGGTAAAGAAAAAGAAGGGTACTTCAAATCCACCAATGATGACCCATTTACATCTACTTATAGTTGGATGCGCCCAAATGAAGATAGAAAGACTGCCCACGTTGCATTAAATAATAAAGATAATAAACCACTTAATATACGAGACGTAAAAACTATAGAAAATTCATTACGTGATAAAACATTATCTCGTACCATAAAACAAAAGTTAATTGATGGTAAAAAGGGATAGATGAAAGATAGAGAGATGGCAACTATCGCCCTTGCTAAAATGCTTAATATGGATCATATAACAAATGGTACTGTTCGTAAAATTAGAAAAAATAATGGTATAACTGAACTGGGATATGTATCTGAAAATGCCACACAACAATTTGCAGAAGATGGTGCAACTATAATTCGTGGTGATCAACATGGTAGTAGTTTGCGGGAAATTGGAAAGCATGATAAAAAGATGGCAGATAAGTCGGCATTTGATTATATGACAGGGCAAACTGATAGACATGTCGGTAATTTATTTATAAAAGATGGTGTTAATAGTAAAGGATTGACACAAGAAATGATTGGATTTGATCATGGGCTTTCATTTGGTAATGATAATTATTCATTACGTAATCATACGTTTTATGGACATGATACAGTTACGAGTCGAAACAATCTTATAAGATCTGGGTCACAACAAAATTTTACAAAAGATTTTAAACGCGCATTAGAAAAAGTAGTTCAAGATGCTGAAAGACCAAATGGTGGACAATTTGGTGAAATGATGACATTCCTTGATCAAAAAATTGGTACAAAAGAAGCTGATGCATTTGCTTCACGATTCTCTGACGTTGTTGAGGGTATATTAGGTAACAATGCCAAAGGAATGCGTCAAGTTTTAAGTGCTACAAGGGAACGTAAAACAAACGAACGTAGAGAAAAATTACGTAAAAAAATGAATGTTTAAAATAATTTGGTGGCATCGGCAGTTGTATCTGTCGATGTCTTTCCATTTTTCTTATTTTTCTTATATGTATCAACTTGATCTATCATATTATCAGGTGCATCATAGAATCTTGCATACTGTGGACGCATAATAGAAGTAATTATAGCACCATCCTTTGCATATCTATGTTTCTCATTCCTAAATATTACCATATTATAGCCAAGTTCATCATACATATTATCAACATCAATCAATAAGATAATATCGGCATTTTCAACTTTCTCCCATGATCCACCGATGTCAGTCATATTCCAAGGTTCATCACCTTTGGACTTTTTAGCACCCACACGATTAACCTGAGACACAGATAGACCTGCACATTCGAATGTCCTTGTAAGGGCTTTAAAATCGTCCACAACATCACCAAGTTGTTGATCATATCGTTTGGTCTTATTTGTCATATCACAAGGAACCATTTTATCAATATAATCCAATGCAACTGCATATACTTCTGCATCTGGATATTTATGAAGTTCTTTTCTAATTTCAGCTTCTACAGTTGCCATGGAATGTTTCTTTGGTGGCAACTCAATGATTTTAAATATGGTATTGGGATCTTTCTTTTTATAGAATTCTTTTACAATCTCTCGTTTTTGTACAGGGTCTTGAATCATTACCTTAATATCATCAATTGCAATTTCAAGAACATTTGCAATAACCCGAATGAAAGTTTCTTCCTGTGAATTTTCAAAAGTAAAATAGAATAATAGATTTGTTTTGTCATTATATTTAGGACGTTGGAAATATTCAGCTATACAGTGACATAAGAACATTGACTTACCAGTACCAGATACACCTACTGCAATGGCTACCCTTTTCTTTTCCACAAACCTAATATGTTCAAATAGTTCTACTGCCCTAACTTCTTCTCCCATTTTAGAAGCAGATGTTAATGCTTTAAATATTGAATCTTCTGTATCATCAATTGTAATATCTTTACTCACAATACTATTTTCATATGACTTAAAGACGTTGGTTATGGTGGGTTCATATTTTATAGGTGCTTCTGGATCTTCGTAAAATTCATTATATAATGTGTTAATATTTTTTAAAGAATTATTCAAGAGAATATATTTCAACATTTTGTCAAAGTCTATATCTAATAGAATACTACTAACCTTTTTACTTTTGATATTATCAAACATTACCACAACGAATTTAAACACATTATTAAAGGTATTATTATCCACTTTCTTTTCAAATGTATCTATTAATTTTTGTTTTATTGTACTATTTGTTATATTAGGTTCTAAAATTTTAAATTTAATAATATTCCCTAACACCTTAAGGTATATTGGATGTTCTGATTCATATACATTAGTCAAAGTATCAATAATATTTACATGTTCATCTATAATATAGGACATTAGTTTTGCAAGATGTATCAATGTCATATCATTTTCGTCTTTGGTCAGATCAAACCGCAGAGCACCAATACAAAGCTTTCCTATATAATTTTTATCTAAATACTTTTTATCTATAATCATTAAAATGTTATCCTTACATTCGATTGAATAGCATAGTGAATTTACTCATTGTATTTGCTATAAATAAGTTTTTCACACTAAAAGGAACATTGTCATCAGGTTTATATTGTTTTGATATCCTACAATCTTCATAACCAAAGAATTGATCATTCCCCGTATATTCAATTATTTCATTTAATTTGTGATGTAATTCTTTCATTGACAGGTTTGGATCTATCACAAATTTTAAAATTTCAGTTAATAGAGTTTTATAGATTGGGACATTTACCCAACCACTTGTATACTTTATATCAAGTATTTTATTTTCACTAATATAATATACACCATCTTTTTTGTTTAGAACTACAATATGATCTATGATATTGAACTTAACATGAGGTAGGAACCGTTCGTGTACAAAGGATTCAACATTAAATGCAGCACTATTTAAAATGTCAAATTCGATATCATCATAATTTATTCTATGGAGTTTTACATTCTTATGTGATTCCTTATGTAATCGTAGAAAATGATTTAGGCAAATATTTCTGACCGCAATCATATATGGATTCAAATAGATTTCTTTATTACTTAATTCACGAAACAATAAACCAAACATCACAACTCGTTTATCTTTAGGTAATTGTTCTGTATAATTAATGAATTCCTTAAGTACAGAAGATTTTATGTGCAAATTAATATACTTAAGAAAAATCATATTAAATGATTTTACATCTATTGTGATTATATCATTATAAACTGTATAATAATCATAGTAGAATTTATTATTTATAGGAAAGGATTGGTGCCATTTCTCTAAGAAAGAAATGGCACCAATTTTATTCTGGATTGCATTTGCAATGTTAGCTAAATCAACATTCATTCACCTGCTCCAATATATATAATATTATATTAACTTATATTTTATTTCGTTAATAGTGTGCTAAATATTATACTATTTACAGAAAGAAATTTAGAACTATCATATAGAGCAAGCATATTACCTAATGATGCTTGACCAGATCTAATAATTGAATTCAATATTAAATGTTTCATTACTTCTCCAACAGATTCTGGTTTCTGTTTCAAGACGTGACTATAATTATTTTCCAACAAATCAACATCAACTCGTACAATACCATCATCAAAATCATACAACTCAGTTACCATTTGCTTATTATTAGCAATCAATTGTTCAACTGGTTCTCTGAAATCTTTAGAGTATTCTCGAATATCTTCTACCAGTTGGGGACCAAAGTCGATATCATATATAACATCCATGTCATTTAAAAATAATGATTTAATGGAAGGTTGTATGTTATTCTTTTTATCCAATATTAAGTTGATTTGGATTTCACCATCCAACTTTACTGTTTCATCCCCATCATCTACACTAACTTCATCATATTCAAGATATATCTGCACAATTCCAGTGAATATATATTTAAGATAATTGTTAATGAAGTCTTTAATAAAAACTTTAATGTCATCATCATCTAAAAAATCTATATCCAAAATTTCTACATTCACTTCTGTAACTGTAGAATCCTTAAGAACATATATTACATTTAGTCCAAAGTCAATATTATTCTTAATTTCAATTGGTGCAGTAATATTAACATTGCTTAAATGTATATGAATGATCTGATCTTGCCCTTCGATTTGTTCAGACATTTCATACTTGTGTTTGAGGAAGATTTCCTGTTCAACACTATCATCATTAACTGATATTGATTCTGCCGTCATATGATAATGTGTATAGTTCAATGCCATTTGTGTAATATATTGTAATGTCTTACTTCGTTTACTCATGATTTTCTTCCCTATTTTTTACGAAAATTTCGTGCAAGTTTAGCAACTTTTTGATTCGGGATATATTCAGACTGGGGTGTATCATTAGTCTGATTAATAGTACCACCACCAGAATTGGTCTTAGGTTGTTTCTTCACAGCCTTATTATCATTAGCAAGCCGTTGTGCAGCAATGGTTTTGACTCCCTTTAATTTCTTAGCTACCCGCCGTTTGTTATCATTAACATTATCCCGATTCCGTTTAGGTGCAGCACCATCTTTAACCGCTTGTTTAGCTTTATCTGCACCATCCTTAATAGCTTTTGCATTAACTCTATCCTGTTGAACACGTTTTACTGCTTTACCAAGACCATTGGCAACCATTGACATGTATTCTCGATCTTTCTTTGCTGTATTATGACCAATTCTATCACCTGCTGGTTCAAATATTCTATTAACAAAGGTAATTGGTTTTTGTTCATTAATGGTATATAAATCATTATATATTTCCTTAGCATCTTCCATAAATTTATCAACACTACCATCTCTATCCTTTATCTTTGATTCCTATTGTTGATCAAATTTGTCAAGGCTGAATCCATAATCATCTACAAGTTTGTCCAACTTTGCAGTCATCTCATGTCCCCAAGCTTGATTTTGTTCACCTTTTTTTCTAACCCAACCCTGTCTACCATTACTATCATGATCCCGGAATAACATTCGTTTAAATGAATCACCATAATCTAACATCATTTCACCGGTTTTCAATTTGGTTGGATCAATATATTTAGATTTAGTTTTGTTATCTGGTCTATAATATACAGTTTGAACATTACCAAGTTTATTTATAATCTTTTTAGAAGGAAGTCTACCCTTTCTTTTAACACCAACTTTACCTTTTTTACCTACGATTTTTTTACCACCGGGGTTTTTCTTAACTACTTTATTTGGTTTATTAATGCTCTTTGCTCGTTTAGCTACTTTCTCAAGATCTGGTAGCATTTTTCTACCTAATCCACCTTTTTTTGTAGCAGGTTTCTTTTTCTTTGGTTTTTTAAAATTGGGATCTTTTGTGGATTCTGACAAACAATAAATGTCCTATGCTATACGTTTAACTATATTCATATCATAATACCTGTATTGAGAGAATGACAGAGATTATAAAATCAAATTGATCATCACTATCAAGTATAATATATCCCCGTGTAGTTAAAAAATATAAAAGGACAAATATATCAATATCTTTAAGTCCTCTGATCCATGCTCTAAATTGGTCCAGACTTGGTGTGTCATCAAGATCAACGCCTTCATCTTTAGGTACACGTTCAAATATAGCATTAGCCAATAGTCTTACGGTTGTATCATATGTTATCAACGTTTTTTCATCAAATAGATTGATAGGTGTTGCATCTGTAAGTTTCTGTTGAGCTTTAGCAATGAATTTAAACATATCTTCATTTTTATTCAATATAACAAAATTCTCAGTAATCATAATGAGATTAAAGATATATTCAATATAATTTGGTATATGCGCTTTTTTGTCTATCATTATATTGCCCTATTATTAATAATTTAAATTTATATTTAATTAATTATAGCATTTCTGATTAAGTAGTTCAATTATTTTATTTTCAGATAGTAATCTATAATCATGTAAATTGCAACTAATTTCTAATGCTCTTGGATCGGGGTGACTTTTCTTACCATGACAATGTCCGAATAAATGAAATGTATTATGTGTGTAATAATTGGGCTATTCAAGAAGAGGGTAGTGGTACATATACATTTTATACCCATTACGCAATGTGGTTGTAAGAATCTCATTGTATACTGAAATTTTCTTAGGTAAGCTAATCTTCTTATTATATAAAATAATATCATGATTTCCTAATATTAATTTTATCTTACCATTTAACTTGTTAAGAATTTTGATAACACTTTCCAGATTTTGTGCAATTATGAAATCACCAAGCATATAAACTGTATGATGTGGTTCAACTTGACAATTCTATCTACGTATTAAATTTTTAGTTATCATTTTATTTGTATTACCAAAATCATATCGTTCTGGTTGAAATTGATTAATATGTGATGAATTAAAATGCTAATCTGATGTAAACTATTTCATTTAATATAGTTCCTACTATTTCTTATAATAAATTTAATGAATTAATGTGATCATATTCGAAATATTTTAATCGAACTAACATTAATCTATTTGTGAAGTGATCATCTGTAGTTTCTTCTAATAGTTTATAAATACTGTTACTCATTAAACATCCTTCTCAAATAGTACATTTTATTAATTAATTAACTATTAGCAGTACATGAATTTAATTTTTAAAGAATGGGGTATGTATTATGAAAAATAAATTAACATATGTAGCGGGTGGTGGTGGAGCACCAGCATGTTATATTCACATTGGAATTGTCAAAGAATTGCTTAAAGTCGAAAAACAAATTGTTAATTAGGTTGGTACTTCTGCTGGATCTATCGTTGGTGCATTCATTGCATGTAGAATTGCAAAGAATGGGACATTTACAGAGAAAGATCTTAATGAACTTACACGTACAGAATTCACGGGAATGCAAGATATTAATTAGTATGGCTTAATGTCATTGTATCCAAGTAAATTACTTAGATGTGGTAAAGTTGCAATTGATAAAATTGGTGTATTAAAAGGTAATAGATTACATTCATATCTAAAAGATTTTACATATGGTATGAAATTTAAAAACCTTAATGATGATATGAAACTTTATATTACTGCTACCGAATTTCTTACAGGCAATTTAATGATTTTTTCAAAAGAACATACCCCAAACGTTTATATAGCTGATGCATGTCGTGCATCCAGTGGAATACAAGGTGCATTCGTGCCATTTGGAATTGAAGGATCTGACTGTAAGATGTTTATAGGAAACTCTATCAAAGTACCACAAAATGACGATATACATCCATGGTGTGCAACTAATATTCTAATCCATCAATATGGTATTAAAAAAAATACTAAACTATTCTTTGTAGATGGAGGAAATCTTGGAAATTGTAGAACTGATATTGCATCAAATCTACAAACTGAAGATGATCAGATTATAGGTGTAACATTTACATTCACTGGAGAAGATGTTACACCAGTAAATTCATTTGTTGATATTTTAGGACAAACGATTTCTATAATGATGAAAGGTGCTGAAAAATTAGCAAATAAATATACTAAACTCCGTGATCCAGATATCATTATGTTAGCACCAGATAAGATGGGTGTTGGTACTATCGATTTTGAACTTGAGTATAGTAAAAAGCAGGTACTTCTTGATAGTGGAAAGGAGTCAATCCTACCATATTTAAACAAATACTAACATTTACCACTATCTTATGAAGTTGGTTCGTTTTTTTCGGGTGACACCTCTGTTTCGGGGGTGTCATCTACCACTACCTTCTTAACTCTTGGTTTCTTTGGAGCAGGTGGAACATAGTATTTATTATCCATATTCAACGTATATAATTTATCATCACCAAACATCATAAAATTCATAGGCAATGTTTTCTTTATCCTTGTATTTAGTTTGTCACAGAATGGAATGTCAAATGGTTTATATAATAATGCAATCTTCTTTAATAACTGTTCATAATATGTATTATAGTCAACTTCAAAACATTTAAACAACCCATTTACAACATCATTATCTTGTTGTAAAAATTCATCAGGAATCGTTATATCTCTAATCAATTCATGGGGTTTTTTCTTACCCATTTTAATTTGTGGATATAATTTAAAATCATTGAGAATGGTTGGTATATATGATTCATCTTTCAATTTAACACGTAACCATTTACCTTTACCACGAACGTATTCCCATGTTCTTTCACCAACAATATCAAAAATAACCGTACCTTTATAATACCCAGCAACATTCTTTAGATCTGAGATTTGTTTATTTACATTTACGGGCATAGAAAAATAATCAATGTTTTCCTGAATACTTTTATTGGCATATGAAAATAACTTTTCTCTATATGGTATCATTACTTCCCGTAATATCGCAATCCTATCGTAAATATGTTCAGTTGATTCAAGAGTTTTCAAATATTCAATAAGATCCATTACAATGACTTTAACAAATTCGTTGGTAGCACGTTTACCTTCAACGCCTTTGATATCGACATCATAATACATCTTACCACTTTTATCACGTTTAATGATGACAGAAATATACCGTTTTTTAGCATATAAAATCATTGACTTTATCATATACTCATTTTTAAAGTCACATATCAATAAAGGATTTTCTTCTTTTTCACGAATTTTAATATTGTGCATATCAAGGAAATCTTTCATCTGCACAAGATTAATATTGTCCTGTAGGATATCAATATATTCCATTGCTTTTTTCGTATCATGTTCCAATGAAACCGGTAACGTTAAAAACAATGAATCGGTATCAATATATATTGGATTATCAATGTCAATAATATCTAAATTTAAAAGATCATCAACCAGATCGAATTCTATCATCTATTACTCCGTAGTCTGCTAAACTTGCTGTTAAGAAGTCTGCCATGCCATCTTTATGAGTCTTTGGATACTTTTTAATATCATCACCTACACCAGATATAATCAGTTCTTTGTTCCTAATATAATACACCAAAATATAACTTGTGTCTTCTGGTTTATATACTGTTCTATTCAAGAATTTATTTACAATTGATTCATTTGCAATTAACTGTTTCTTTGCTTCTTGAAACTGATAATTTTTCCATGTGATATGGGATTTAAGTTCCAGCTATACAACCCGTTTATCTTTCATCGCAAGGACATCTATACCTTTTGTAGAAACACCTTTAACATATATAAACTAACCATCCATGTCAAATGTAGAACGAATTTCTGCTTCGAATCTGGCACCTGCCATTTTATTCTTTTTTGCTTGTACTCCACGTTTACTTACCATTTTCATCACTCTCTTTATAGAATGCAATTGAAACATCTTTAAATTTCTTTTGTAGTTTACCAAGTTCACGTGATACGTTACGGACATCCAATGCAGTTGATTTATTGGTTTTCTTCATAAAATGGACAACTGTATATTCGCATTCACGTATTTGATAAAGAAGATCATTGGTAATGTCACCAAGTCCTTCTAATGTAACCGTTTGTGTTTTTGTCATGTAAATTACCTTATTTAAATTATTTCATGATATAATAATGATATATCATATATATTCTCTTAATTGATTAATGTTATTTTATTACTACACCAATTTAATTAATATATTAGTGTAAAAAAATGATCACTACTCGTAAATATAGTGATCATTTTTAATGTTTTGTACAAAAACATATTGTAACATATGCTTTCGTTAATTGAGAGTCGGTTATACTGCAACTCTTTGTGATTTTTTCAGGGTAGCAACATACTCCCCGATGATATCGCGCTGGGTCTTCTTTGGTAACTTTGCACCGGCTTTACGAAGACCGGAAACAATTTGATTAACCTGAAACAGTGCAAGCTCACGTTCTTTTGCAATCTGCGTAGCAGTCATCTGTGAATAATTTTTGAATGTAAAATCTACATCATCGATGTCATATTCCTTTGCCGGTTTTTTTCTGTTAATTGTAGTTACTTTTCTTGCCATGACAATCTCCATTATCTTAAAGTTATCTAAATTTCCACTTTACTATAGTGGGGTTACATTAAAGGTATATATTATTAATATATTTGTCAAGTATTATTTTAAATAAATCTTTTATTTTTAAGCTATACGGAGATCATTTAAAAAAT
>JAOZRH010000208.1 GCA_029931905.1 Fidelibacterota bacterium | reverse complement strand
TGGGGCTAAAATGTGTAGCTATATATCGAGATGGTAGCAAACAATTTCAACCATTAAGCACATCAATAGAAGAGAAAAAAGAATCTAAAGATATTAATATAATTACAAAAAATATTAGAAAAAAGTTACCAAAAGATCGAAGCGGTAAAATACATAAATTTAGAATTGGTGGACAAACTAAAGGTTATATTATGTGTGGTGAATACGATAATGGTGAATTAGGTGAAATATTCATTAATATAAGTAAACAAGGATCAACCTTATCTGGTTTGATGGATGTAATAGCTACACTTTCAAGTATTTCACTACAATATGGTGTACCATTAAAAGACATTGTTCGAAAAATGATGCATCAAAAATTTGAACCTGCTGGATTTACAGACAATGAAGAAATTAGAACAGCAAGTTCATTAGTTGATTATATATTTAAATTTATTGGAATGAATTATTTAAATGATGAAGAAAAAGAACTTTTGGGTTTAACCCAAAAGAAAATAGAAGTTTCGAAAGAAATTCAAACTCACCAAACAAAAATTCAAAATAAAGTTAATATAAGTACAGAACCATGTCCTAATTGTGGAATGTTATTGAGACGTTTAGGTTCATGTTCATTTTGTGTAAATTGCAATTGGAACAGTGGTTCATGTGGTTAATTTTTAACGGCGAAGATCGAAAGATTTTTCGCCGTTAAAATATTTTTTGGAGGAAAAATTGATTAAAATAATAATAATCAATGGTGTTGGAGGTTCTGGTAAAGATGAATTTGTTAAACAATTTCAGAACCATTTTTTTGGTAAAGTTTATAATTTTTCAACAGTTTATACAGTTAAAAAAGCAGCAAAAATTCTTGGTTGGAAAGGTACCAAAACTGAAAAGGATCGAAAATTTCTTTCAGATTTAAAAGATTTATATGTCCAGTATAATGATGGTCCGTTTAATGAAATTAAGAAATTAATTGATATTATAAGATTAAATAAATATAAAAAAAATAATACATTTTTTATTTTCATACATTGTCGTGAACCTGAAGAAATTGATAAATTCAAAAAACATTATGGAGAAAATTGTCACACTCTTTTAATTAAACGAACAAACACCAAAATAGATTCCAATCATGCTGACAAAAATGTTGAAAATTATAACTATGATAAAATAATACATAATAATGGATCAATTGAAGATCTATCATTAAAATCTTATCAATATGGTAAAGAATTATGTTTGAATATCCTGCAAAATTAATAAGAGTTATCGATGGTGATACAATCGTTGTAGAAATTGATTTAGGTTTCAAAATTTTTACACATCAAATTTTTAGATTTAAAGATATTGATACTGCTGAAATATTTCATGCAAAATCTACAAAAGAGAGAGAAGAAGGTATAAAAGCAAAAATTTTTGTAGAGCAATTTTTAAAAGATAAAAAATTATTAATTAAAACTCACAAAACTGGAAAATACGGTAGATGGTTAGCTGAAGTTTTCGCTGATGGTGAAAATTTAAATCAAAAATTATTGTTGGAAGGTTATCAAAAAAATGCAGAATTTAGAAGATAAATTCGAAGGGTTAAAAATACATCCTGATTTTTTTTCAGAAGATCCGGAAGTGATTAAAAGAGAATGTAATGGTTGTGGACCATCTGGATGGTTAAGTCTAATAGTACCAGATAAAATATGTGATATTGATATTTCACATATTTGTGATTTACATGATTATGAATATTATAAAGGTTCGACAACACAAGATAAAATAAATGCAGATATTAATTTTTTATATAATTTATTAAAATATTTAAGTAAAAATATTAATATTCAAAAAGATAAAAAGAAATGGCATAAATGCCGAAATATTGCTATAAAATATTATGAAGCGGTTGATAGATTTGGATTCATGGCATTCGTTTTTGCTGTAAATCAAACATTGGATCGTTTTACAATTAAAAATAATATTAAGAATTTATTAATATTTGAACAACAAAAATATGCTGAATGGGATGATTATGATAATAAAGTAATTATTCCAAAAATAAGAAATTTTGAAAAAGACGAAGACGATATTCTCTAAATTAAGGAGTTTTAAAATATGTTAACAATCGATGAAATTTATGACAAAATAGATAAATTAGGTTCATTAAACAAAAAAATTTCATACACACATAAGAATAAAACAAAAAATAAATCAATTAGATTATCTATTGGTAGGGTTTGGTTTAATACACTACTACCAGATAATTTTCCATTAATTGATGAACCTGTAAATAAATCAACATTAAACAATATCATTAAACAAATTCATCAAAAATATAAATCAGAGCAAGCTGTTAAAATAATATCTAATTTACAAAGAGAAGCTTTTAAATTAGCTACATTATTTCCAAATTCGTTTCAAATTGATGCTTTAATAATACCGGATGATTTAAAAGAAAAGAAAAAGAAATTTGAAGAGAAAGCTAAAAATTTATCTCCAGAAGAATTCCAAAAAGAGTCTGATAAACTAGCTAAAGAATTTGTTAATTATATTCGTAAACAAAATTTACCTCTACAAGCTGTTTTAGATGGTGGGATTAAAGGTGATCCAATAGATAAATGGAAAACCTTATTGATTGCTAAAGGTTATGTTGCTGATGTTGAAGGTAATATCTTAGGACCTATAACAAAAGGTATATCTGAAGGGTTAACTCCTAAAGAATATTATATGTCAGCAGCAGAAGCCAGAAGAGGTTTTTATTATAAATCTACTGCTGTTCAAAAACCAGGTTATTTAGCTAGAAAAATAATAACAGCTAATGCAAATCTAAAGTATGATAAAAAAGATTGTCGATCTAAAAAATATTTTGAACTTAAAGTAGATTCTAAATTTGCCAATCTTTTAGTTGGAAGATTTATGAACAATAACGGCAAAATTGTTGAAATAAAAGATCCTAAACAAATTTCTGGAAAAAGAATCAAACTTCGTTCCCCTTTATACTGTAAATCTAAAAAAGGAATTTGTAAAATATGCTACGGTCGTCTAGCTGAAGAATTAAAGTCTGAAAATATTGGAATAATTGCTGGTGGTGCAATAAACGAATTTGTTGTGATGCATATGATGAAAATGAGACATAAATCGTCACAAGTGGAAGTTATCAAAGTAAATTTTGTCGATTCTATTAAAAAATCGTCATTAAATACAAAATTAATGAATTATTATTTTGATATTCAACCTACAAAAATTTCTGCTAAACATCCTTGTAAAGTCATTCTCAACAAAGATGATTATGATGAAAAAAGCTTAATTACCAGTACAGATTATTATATTCTTCCAGGATTATTTAATGTTTATTTTGGTGAGGGTAAAGATGAAGAAGTTATAACTCTACCTTTTAATTTTAAAGTTAACTTAATTAAACCTGAGAGTATATTTTTAGAAGGTAAAACTATCACATGTGAATATGGTGTTGGAGATC
>JAOZRH010000207.1 GCA_029931905.1 Fidelibacterota bacterium | reverse complement strand
AATGTTAATTGGGAATTTTAATTAGGGGAAAAATGGAAAATTATATTTACATAATTATTGGATTGATTGTTGGCGGTTTTATTGGTTGGTTAATTGGAAAATTGGGAAGTGGAAAATTTTCAACCCAAAATCAAATGTTAAAATCAGACAATGATTCCTTAAAAAATGAATTAAAAGAAGAAAGAACTTTAAATATAAATTTGAGTAGCAAAAATTCAGCTTATCAAAATGAAAATAAAAATTTAGAGAACAAATTACTAAATCAAGAACAAGATATTGAAAAAATACAAAAGAAATTTTCATTAGAATTTGAGAATTTGGCAAATAAAATATTTGAAGAAAAAAGTAAAAAATTTACTGAGAACAATAAATCAAGTTTAGATAATATTCTAAATCCATTAAAGGAAAATATTGAGAGTTTTAAAAGAAGAATTGAAGAAACAAATGAAAATTCAATTAAAAGAAATATAAATTTAATTGATCAAATAAAGAATTTACAAACAGAAAATTATGAGATGAGAGAAGCAACTTCAAACCTTACAAAAGCATTAAAAGGCGATCAAAAAACACAAGGTAATTGGGGCGAAATAATTTTAGAAAAAATTCTGGAAAATAGTGGCTTAAGAGAAGGACACGAATATACTTCACAAGCAAAGGGAATGGGCTTAAAAAACGAAGAAGGCAAAAGAACTGCACCAGATATAATAATTAATTTACCAGATAAAAAACACTTAATTATTGATTCAAAAGTTTCATTGGTTTCATATAGCAGATTTGTAAATTCAGATAACAAAAAGGAAAGAGAACAATATTTATCAGACTTCCAAACTTCAATAAAGAGCCATATTAATAACTTAGACAGTAAACATTATGCTGATGTAAAAAAACTAAATTCGCCTGATTTTGTATTTTTGTTTGTTCCAATCGAAGGAAGTTTCGCCCTACTTATGCAAAAAGATAACACACTTTTTAATTATGCATACAACAAGCGAATTATAATTGTAAGCCCAAGCACATTGATGGCAACTTTACAAACAATTACATATATTTGGCGACAAGATAACCAAACAAAAAATGCAACCGAAATCGCTCGACAGGGTGGAAATTTATATGATAAATTTGTGGGATTTTTAGAAGATTTACAAAATATTGAAAAACATATCAATAAAACAAAAGATTCGCTAACTAGTGCAAAAAACAAATTAAAAAGCGGTAGTGGAAACCTAATCGATAGAGTAAATAAAATTAAAGAACTTGGAATAAAAACAAAAAAAGAGATTCCTGAAGAATTCCAAAACAGTGAAAATGATTTATTAAAATAATTATTATGGAATACATTAACCGTGTTAATGTGTGAAAGCAAAGCTTAATAAAAAACAATTATTGATTATATAAAAAAAATCCATCAGCAATTTACCGATGGATTTTTTATTTATTACAATAAGTAATTTTGGAAATTTACATTCCCATTCCCATTCCCGGCATTCCACCTGGCATTCCGCCCGGCATTCCACCACCAGCTGAATTATTATTTTCTTCTGGTTTATCACTTATCACAGCTTCTGTAGTCAATAATAATCCTGCAATTGATGCAGCATTTTCAACTGCTGTTCTTGTTACTTTTGTAGGATCAATAATTCCAAATTCAATCATTGAACCATATCTTTCTTCACGAGCATCAAATCCATAATCATCTTTTCCTTCAAGAACCTTTTGAACGATTATTGCAGGTTCTAATCCAGCATTTTTAGCAATTTGACGAATTGGATATTCTAAAGAACGACGAATAATATCAACTCCGATAGCTTCATCTTTTTCTAATCCAAGATCATCTAAATTATGTGCAATTCTTAATAATGCAACACCTCCACCAGCTACGATTCCTTCTTCTGCAGCAGCTCTTGTTGCATGTAATGCATCTTCTACCAATGCTTTTTTCTCTTTCATTTCGACTTCTGTTGTAGCACCAATATTCAATACAGCAACACCACCTGACAATTTTGCCAATCTTTCTTGTAACTTCTCTTTATCATAATCTGAAGTACTGCTTTCTACTTGTCTTTTTATTTCATTAATACGAACACTAATTTCTTCTGTAGAACCAGCACCTTCAACAATTGTTGTATTATCTTTATCAATATTAATTCTTTTAGCTTTTCCTAACATTTCTAAAGTAGCTTTTTCTAATGTATATCCTTGTTCTTCAGAAATAACTGTTCCTTTTGTAAGTACAGCAATATCTTCTAACATTGCTTTACGACGATCGCCAAATCCAGGTGCTTTAATTGCAGCAACTTTCAAAGTTCCACGCAATTTATTAACAACTAATGTTGCCAAAGCTTCGCCATCAATATCTTCTGCAATAATTAATAATTGTTTACCTTGTTGTGAAGTTTTTTCAAGAACTGGTAAAAGATCTTTCATTGTAGATATTTTTTTATCACAAATAAGAATATAAGCATCTTCTAAAACAGCTTCCATTGCTTCTGAATCTGTAATAAAATATGGTGAAAGATATCCACGATCAAATTGCATACCTTCAACTAAATCTAATGAAGTTAATGTGCTTTTTGCTTCTTCAACAGTAATTACTCCATCATTTCCAACTTTTGACATAGCATCTGCAATAATTTGACCAATTGGTACTTCAATTATTTCTTCTTTTTTGTCAGTAACTTTTAGCATTCTTATTTTTTGATTATTTGCAGAAATTGTTCCAACTTGAGCGATTTTATTTTTATCATCATTGACTTGCTTGCTCATTTTTCCTAATTCTTCAACGATTTTTGCAACTGCAACATCTATTCCTCTTTTAATTTCCATAGGATTAGAGCCAGCTGTTACATTTTTTAAACCTTCATTGATAATTGCTTGAGCTAAAACTGTTGCAGTAGTTGTTCCATCACCAGCAATATCTGAAGCATTAGATGCAACTTCTTTTATCATTTGTGCACCCATATTTTCTACTTTATCTTCAAGTTCAATTTCTTTTGCAACTGTAACACCATCTTTTGTTATTGTAGGAGCTCCAAAACTCTTATCAATCACAACATTTCTACCTTTAGGTCCAAGTGTAACCTTTACAGCATCTGCTAATTGATTTACACCACTTTTTAATTTGGCTCTAGCATCAACATCATAGTTAATTATTTTTGACATATTTTCTCCTCTTTTTTATTTTATTCTTACTTTTTCAAAATCTTTTAATATATATATTATTTATAAAATATCAAAACTATTTATTGGTTTTCTGAAATTTGAAATTTATCAAAGAATAATAACCATTTTAGCGATTTTTAATACTGGGGAATGATAAGAATACAAATAATTTACTACTGAAATTATTTATAAAAAACTCGGTAGAACAATAAATTTTAATTGATAATTCAATATATATTTGTAAATTATAGTAGAAACATTGAGGAAATATGAAGAAAAAAATTAAT
>JAOZRH010000206.1 GCA_029931905.1 Fidelibacterota bacterium | reverse complement strand
TAAATAATTGAAAAAACATATATGAATAATTATGGAGTCACAAGATATACAACTAAACAAATTGATATGTATATTGAAAAATTTCTATCATTATTAAAAAAAGATTATATTACAATTGTTGTAAAGAAAAATAAAATAATCGCTTTTGGAATTACAATGCCATCTTTATCAAAAGCATTTCAAAAAGCAAAAGGACACTTATTTCCATTTGGTATATTCCATATAAATAATGCGATTAAAAATAATAATAAAGTTGAATTTTTACTTATTGGAATAATTCCCGAATTACAAGGAATGGGGATTAATGCAATAATATTTAGAGAGTTTATGTCAATATTTTCTAAAAATGATATTTTGTATGGTGAAACTAATGCAGAATTAGAATTAAATCATAAAGTTCAAAATCAATGGAAATTATTTGAAAAAAGATTACATAAAAGACGAAGATGTTATATAAAAAAAATAAAATAAAATTAATTTAGGAGAAAATATGAGTCCATGGGATTTGAGCGTAAATTTAAAAGATGCTGTACTTGATTTCACATTTATAAGCATGTTTTTAGTCATTGGAACAGTACTTAGAAGATATATTCCATTTTTTAGAAAATATTTAATACCTAATAATATATTGGGCGGTTTTTTCGCATTAATTCTTGGACCACAAGTACTTGGTGCATTTGTTAGATTATTGGGATATACTCAAAAAGCATATATACCACTTGATGGAGATCGTCTTGGTATTTATGTTTATCATTTATTAGCATTAACATTTATTGCAATGGGATTGAGAAAAGAAAAAACAGAGTGGGGAAAGGGTCCATTAAGTAAAAGTATAACATCTATAATAACATATTTGTTACAGGCAAGTGTTGGATTATTAGTAGCATTTACATTAATTTATACAATTAAACCAGATTTATTTCCTGGTATTGGTTTATTAGTACCAATGGGATTTGGAATGGGGCCAGGATTGGCATATTCAATTGGACATAATTGGGAAAAATTTGGTTTTGAAGGTGGTGGATTAGTTGGATTAACTTTTGCAGCAATTGGTTATTTAATTGCATTTTTTGTTGGAATTGGATTGATAAATTATGGTATCAAAAGAAAAAAAACAAAATTGATTTCTGGTTTAGATGGAATAACAAACGATATTAGAATGGGAGTTTTAAAAGAAACTGAAAACCCAATTGCAGGTAAATTGCCACTTGCAACCGAAGCGATTGAATCAATGGCATTTCAATTGGCTTTAATAGGAACTATATATTTAGCAACTTACGGTATTGTGAAATTTTTAACTGATTTATTAATAAATAATGGGTTGACGGATTTCGCATCAACTTTATGGTCTTTTCATTTTATTATAGCAATTATTTTATCGCTTTCTACAAGAAAAATTTTAGATGTTACAAAAAGAAGTTATGTAATAGATACTGGATTAATGAATAGAATTACAGGTGTTGCAATTGATTATCTTGTTGTTGCATCAATAGCTGCAATTTCGATTACAATTGTTGTAAAATATTGGGCATCACTATTGTTTATGTCAATATTTGGTGGAGTTGCCACCGTATTATTTATTTACTGGGCAGCATATCGAGCATTTGATGATTATCCATTTGAAAGATTTGTTGGAATTTTTGGCGAAATGACAGGAACAATCAATTCTGCATTAGTACTTTACAGAGTAATGGATCCAGAATTTAAAACAAATATTGCTGAGGATGCTGTTTATGGTAGTGGAATATCGATTTTTATTGGATTACCTTTGTTGGTGATGATGAATTTTCCAATGATGTTTTGGAATAACGAATTATATGGTTATTGGTACACATTAGGTTTATTTATTGTTTATGCTATTGTATTATTAACCGTTTGGAAGTTGGTTGGTTTTCTAAGCTTTCGCAAAAAATCAAAGTAAAATATAAAATTAGGGGGGAATATGAATCCATGGGATTTAAGTGTAAATTTAAAAGATGCAGTACTTGATTTTGCATTTTTAAGTCTGTTTTTATTAGTTGGAACAGCAATGAGAAGGTATACACCAGTTTTTAGAAAATATCTTATACCAAATAATATATTAGGTGGTTTTTTTGCTCTAATATTTGGACCACAAATTCTTGGTGCATTAATTAGAATTTTAGGATATACTCAAAAAGCATATATTCCATTAAATCCCGAACGACTTGGTATTTATGTTTATCATTTACTTGCATTGACATTTATTGCAATGGGATTACGAAAAGAGAAGGTACATTGGGGAAAAGGTCCATTAAGTCAAGCGATGACTGGAATTATGAGTTTTTTAGTGCAAGGAATTCTTGGAATGTTGGTAGCTTTTACGCTTATTTATACAATTAAACCAGATTTGTTTCCGGGAATTGGATTATTGGTTCCTATGGGATTTGGAATGGGACCGGGATTAGCATATGCAATAGGTAATAATTGGGAAAAATTCGGTTTTGAAGGTGGTGGATTAGTTGGATTGACATTTGCTGCCATAGGATATTTATTCGCATTTTTTGGTGGTGTAGGTTTAATAAATTGGGGAATTCGCAATGGAAAAACAAAACTAATTACCGGAATGGATCAGATTACTTCAGATGTTAAAATGGGTGTTTGGAAAAATTCACCTAATCCAAGTGCAGGAAAACTTCCACTTGCTACAGAAGCAATTGAATCAATGGCATTTCAATTTGCTCTTATCGGATCTGTTTATTTAGCAACATATGGAGTTGTATTTTTATTAACTCAGTTATTAACGGCTCATGGATTAAGTGAATTAGCTTCTACATTATGGTCGTTTCATTTTATTTTTGCTATAATTTTATCTCTATTAACAAGAAAAATTTTAGATGTTACGGGAAGAAGTTATATAATTGATACAGGTTTAATGAATAGAGCAACTGGTGTTGCTATTGATTATCTTGTTGTCGCTGCAATCGCTGCAATTTCAATTACCATTGTTATTAAATATTGGATGTCATTATTGATTATGTCAGTATTGGGTGGTTTTGGGACAATATTATTTGTTTATTGGGCAGCATATCGAGCATTTGATGATTATCCATTTGAAAGATTTATTGCTATTTTTGGCGAAAAAACAGGAACTGTAAATTCTGGATTGGTTTTAGTTAGAATTTTAGATCCGGAGTTCGAAACTACTGTTGCAGAAGATAATATTTACGGTGGTGCAATTTCGATTTTTATTGGATTACCCTTGTTAATAATAATGAATTTTCCAATGATGTTTTGGAATAACGAATTATATGGTTATTGGTATACTGTTGGAATATTTGCTTG
The DNA here is from genome assembly GCA_029931905.1 of Fidelibacterota bacterium. Lineage (GTDB taxonomy): Bacteria > Fidelibacterota > Fidelibacteria > Fidelibacterales > Fidelibacteraceae > TCS52. Next base: position 161 of record JAOZRH010000206.1, on the reverse strand, counting down.
TTATGGAATACTTTTAATGTCAATTTGGAGATTAATAGGTTTTCTTAAATTTAGAAAAGTATTAAAGTAAAAAGGATTAATTTTAAATTATTTATGTCTTTTTTTTAGCACTTCCTGAATTTCATCAAGTGAGATATTTTTTTCTTGTAATAATACTAATA
>JAOZRH010000205.1:1301-3470 GCA_029931905.1 Fidelibacterota bacterium | reverse complement strand
CTATCAAATATTGCTTTATTGGGGAATTCAAATTATTTTGCTATTGGCGATTATGACCGAAATGGTAAAATAGATTTGTTGTTAACAGAAAATGACTACCAATTCAAATTACTTAAATTAAAAAACGATTCATACAAAAAGAAAGAAATTAACTTAGAAAAATTATCTCTTAATAATATTCGTAATATTCAATTATTCGATTATGATCAAGATAACGATTTAGATATTTGTAACTCCTACCATTACGGCAGTAAAAAAAATGTAGGAAACAATTTGTTTTTACAGAATAAGTTTTTTGGAATGTTTAGTAAATCGGACTCAACAAAAATTTATTTAATGAGCGGTTGTAATAATTATAATCTTTTTGCAGAATTTAACAATTATAATAAAAAAGACATATTCATTGCAAATAGTTGGACTAAAAACAAATTGATATTATCGGATAAAAAAAATGATTACAAATTAATAAAAACTGAAAAAAATAATACAACTGTTGCAACTGCATTTGATTTTGATAATGACGGTGATTTGGATATTTTTGAAGTAACGAAAGAAAAAAATTTATATTTACTAATCAATGATTCAAAAGGCAATTTTAAAAAATATTCTAACGGCAATCCCATTGCAAAAGATATAAAAAAATTTATATGTAATGGTGATTTTAATAATGATGGATTTATTGACTTGTTTTTATCCTCTTCACAAAAAGAGAGAAATTATTTGCTTCTAAATGATTCCGCAAAAACATTTATTGATGTTTCGGTTGAAATTGGAATTGGTGAAAATGAATTAAATGGTGCAATCTCAGGTGATATAGATAATGATGGTGATTTGGATATTTTTGGTGTAAGAAATGGAAATAATATTTTTTGGCGCAACCAATTAGATAATGAAAATTGGCTTAAGATTAAAATAAATTTTTCAAAAACTCCAAGTCCGGGATATGGTACAAAAATATGGATTTATGATTCTGAGCATTTAGATGATCAAAAATATTTAATAGGATTTAGACAAATTGGTTCAAATAATCCAGGTACTAATTTATATAGCGATCCAACTGCTCATTTTGGAGTGAAAAAAAACAACATATATGATATAAAAATTAGATTTCCTAATGATAGAATTGTAATTAAAAAAAATGTGTCGGCTGGAGAAATTATTGTAATTTCAGAATATGGTGGCGTCATTGAATTGTGGAATAAATTAGTAGGTAAAACAATTTGTCTCTTACAACAAAGCGAATTATATTACAATGTGTTAAGTTTTTTATTTGCTATATCAATTATTTTGGGTGGCGTAAAAATTGGTATAAAATATTTTGATTGGAACAATAAATCCATTATTGCAATTTTTGTTTTTAATATTTCAATTTATTGGATTCTAATAAATATTTTTAAAAATAATGTTTTTTACCTAAAATTTATTTTCCCAAATGTTGCAATAATTTTTGGAGTTTTAGTCCCCATTTTATCTTCTTTGCAATTTTATTTTAGAAAGAATAAACATATTAAAAAAGAAACAATGGAGCAATTAGTAAACAATATTCAGATATTTTCACATGGTGAGTTTGCGATGAGCAATATGAATAGTTTACAATTGTTTTATAATAATTATTCAGAAACAATGATGAATAATGATGAATATAAAAAAAAATACCTTGAGTATCAGAATACATTTATAACAATTATTTTACCAAACTTGGAAGAAATTTTAAGTTTATGTAAAACAGCATTAGATAATAAGGAAATTACTTTCAGATTAAACGAAGTTATTCAATCTATAAAAAAAGCGATGCAGAATAAATTATTGAATAAAAAAAGTGTTGAATTACTTAAAAAATTATTTAAAAATTTGAAAGAAGCATTACATGATTTGAAAAAAATTGTTTACAAAGAAGTGTCATCAGAGGCAACAGATGTGGTAAAATATACTGTTAATTCTTTAAGTGAGTTAATAGTCAATAATAAAATTGAAGTTATTAGACAAAAGGATAAAGATACCGATTATTGGGTATTAATTAAAAACTATGAGTTGGCTGATATTATTGACAATTGTGTTAGAAATGCAATAAAAAGTTTAAGTTCAAGGGCAAATAATAGAAAAATAGAAATAAGGATTTATAAAATTCTACCAAAGATAATAATTGAAATAAAGGATAATGGAAAAGGG
>JAOZRH010000205.1:0-1291 GCA_029931905.1 Fidelibacterota bacterium | reverse complement strand
AAATAAAAATTTGTGGGAGAAAATTTTTGAAAGTGGGGTTTCTTCTGGAGGAACAGGAATGGGATTATTTAATGGAAAAAAAATACTAGAAAAATATAAAGGCAGAATATTCGTTGTAGAAAGCATTCCTAAAAAATATACAATTTTTAGAATAGAATTATTAGAAGGTGAAAAAAATGAAAAAAAAATTATTAATAATTGACGATGATAAACAATTTATTGACAACTTAGTTTTTTTCTTTGCGAATGATTTTAATTGCATTTATGCAAATAAAGCGAATGAAGGAATAGAAATTGCAAAAAATGAAAACCCCGACATAATTTTATTAGATTTAATTTTAAAAGATAAAATAAATGGACTTGGAGTTTTAAAAAAATTAAATGAAATTGATGATACTATCCCAATAATAATGATTACAGATTATGGCTCTATTGATACAGCAGTTGAGGCGATTCAGCTTGGGGCTTATGATTATATTTCAAAAACACCGAATATGAAAGAATTAAAATTGATAATAGACAAATCATTAAAACAGCGAAGTTTAAAATTGTATGCGAATTCATTGAAAGAAGAAATCGGTCAAAAATTTTATTCAATAATCGGTGATAGTAAAGCTATAAATTCGGTAAAAGAAAAAATATTTTTAAGTGCAAACAATTTACAATCCGTTTTGATTACAGGTGAAAGTGGAACAGGCAAAGAATTGGTTGCAAGACAAATTCATTTATTAAGTGATAGAAAACACAAACCATTTGTTCCCATTAATTGTTCAGCAATTCCAAAAGAATTAATTGAAAGCGAATTGTTTGGATATGAAAAAGGTGCATTTACTGGAGCTGACAAACGAAAAATTGGAAAATTTGAAGTTGCTACAGATGGTGTGTTATTTCTAGATGAAATTTCCGAACTTTCTCTCGATGCACAGGTGAAAATTTTAAGAGTTATACAAGAAAAAACATTTAATCGAGTAGGTGGGAATTCAACAATTAAAACAAACACAAAAATAATTGCAGCAACTAATAAAAATTTAGAAACACTTATGAAAATGGATAAATTTAGAGAAGATCTTTTTTATCGCTTAGATGTATTTCCAATTAATGTTCCTCCGCTTCGAAAACGAAAAGAGGACATTCCCTCTCTAATTGAATATTTTGTTAAAAAAAATTGTAATGAGATGAAAATCAAAATGAAAAAATTCTCAAAAGACGCAATAGAATTAATGCAAAAATATGATTGGAAGGGCAATGTGCGAGAATTAGAAAATCATGTTATCAGAGCAATTATTATGAG
>JAOZRH010000204.1 GCA_029931905.1 Fidelibacterota bacterium | reverse complement strand
AATTAAATCAAAAAAAAATAGTAAAAGATAATAAAAAATCTTATATTGCAATTGGATAAAAATTTGAAATAATGGAGGATTAAATGAAATTTGAGCTTAAAAATATTCATCTTTGGCCGGTGTTTAAAATTACTTTTTTTATATCAACATCTATAATGTTTCTTATACTTTTGCTTTTTGGTAAGCAATACATTCAAATGTTGCAATCAATGTCACAACTTTCCAATATTGATATTGGAGCAATGAATATTGGTTTTTTTTCATTTATATTTATTGCTTTTGGTTTTGGATTAAATATAGCAATTCTTGGTACTATTTTTGCCGTATTCTATAATTTATATAGCCAATGGTTAGGTGGATTTATTGTGGAATTTGAAGGAGATTGGGAAATTATTAATGAAAATGAAGAACAAATAGAAGATAAAAAACAAACAGAAGATGAAAAATATATAGAAAAAGATTAGTAGTTTGATTTTGCATAAATATTCATTTGAAAATCTTTATATTTGAACAATAATAATGAATATTTAACTAGATATTTACTTAAACATAAAAAAGCAAATAATAATGAATAACAATAATAAAATTAGAGTAAGATTTGCTCCAAGTCCAACCGGACATTTACATATTGGAAGTGTTAGAACTGCATTATTTAATTATTTATTTGCAAAACATAATGACGGAAAATTTTTATTAAGGATTGAAGATACAGATACTGAAAGATCTTCTGAAAATATGATAAAAAATATTATTGAGTCGTTAAAATGGTTAAATTTAAGTTATGATGATGTAATTGTTTATCAATCTGATAATATTAAAAAGCATAAACAATCGGCAGAAAAATTATTAAAAGATGGTAAAGCTTACAGATGTTTCTGTACAAAAAAAGATTTGGAAAAAGAGAGAAAATCTGAAGATAAATTTCATAAATATAGTGGAAAATGTAGAAATTTAACAGACGAACAAATAAATAAAAACATTTCTGAAGGTAAAAAATTTGTAATTCGATTCAAAACACCAGAAGGTGTTACAAAATTTAAAGATATGGTCTATAAGGACATTTCTGTAAATAATTCCGAATTTGACGATTTTATAATAATGAGATCAGATGGTTCTCCAACTTATAATTTTGCAGTTGTAGTTGATGATTTTGATATGAAAATTACACATGTAATTCGCGGTGAAGATCACTTGTCAAATACTCCCAAACAAATATTGCTCTATCTTGCAATGAATAAAAAAGTTCCAAAATTTGCACATGTTCCGTTAATAACAGATTCACAAAAAAAGAGATTAAGTAAGCGAACAGGCGCTGTTTCTGTCGATGAATATAAAAAAATGGGATTTACTCCGGAAGGATTAATTAACGGATTAGTTCATTTGGGTTGGGGAACAAGCAATAATAAAACAATTTACACAATGGAAAATCTTATAGAAAAATTTGAATTAAATCGTGTTTCAAAAAAGAGAGCAATTTTTGATATTGAAAAAATAAAATGGATAAATGGTAAACATATTTCTGCGATGTCAGATGAAGAATTATTCTCATTAGTTGTAGAAAATTGGAAAAATAATTCGTTAATTACAGAAGAAAATATTGTTTCAGAAAAAAAACGATTGATAAAAATAATTTCATTATTAAAATCAAGAATGCGACTTATTCCAGATTTTGTAGTTTATGGTGAATATTTTTTCAAATCTCCAACTAAATATGAACAAAATGCAATACAAAAGCATTGGACTGATACTGAAATTAAAAATTTACTGGAAAAAATGGCAATTGAATTTAAAAATATAAGAAAATTCAATTTGGACAATTCAGAAGAAACTGTTAGACGAATTGCCTCCGAAAATGATATTAAAGCTGGTGTATTAATTCATTCATTACGACTTGCAATAACTGGATTTTCAGTTAGTCCGAGTATTTTTGATATTTTAATTTTAATTGGAAAATCGGAAACAATAAAGAGAATAAAATTAGCAATAAAATTTATTGAAAAGATGAATATCAGATTGTAGAAACATGAAATTATGTTTTTAAAACATACAAAATGAAAAAAAGGGAATTATATGAAACAATATTTAGATTTAGTAAAATATGTGCTTGCAAATGGAATAAAAAAAGAAAATAGAACAGGTGTTTCTACAATAAGCGTGTTTGGATATTTTTATAAAGTTGATTTAAATGATGGATTTCCGTTATTAACAACCAAAAAAATGTATTTTAATTCACTTGTACACGAATTATTTTGGTATTTAAGTGGAGAAGAACATATTCGAAATTTAAAAAAACACACAAAAATATGGGATGCATGGGCAGATGATGATGGCAAATTAGAAACAGCTTACGGGAGATTTTGGCGACGATATCCTGTTCCAGAAAATGGTCTTGATGGTGAAAATTGGAAATCAAAATGGACTTATTATGATGAAAAATCAAAATCTAAAGTATTTGACCAAATACAATTTGTTATTGATACTCTAAAAGAAATAAAAATCAATCCCACGACTTCAAATCTTAGACGAATGGTTGTTTCGGCTTGGCACCCTGGAAATGCTACTGAAAGTAAATTGCCACCTTGTCATTATACTTTTACTTTTAATGTTACTGGTAATAAACTGAATTGTCATCTTACACAAAGATCTGGCGATATTGCATTGGGAATTCCATTTAATTTGGCTTCTTATGCTTTACTTACAATGATGATTGCAAAAGAGACAAATTTTGATATTGGTGAATTTGCACACACAATTATTGATGCTCATATTTATGAAAATCATATTGAAAAAATAAAAGAACAATTAGAACGAAAACCAATGAAATTACCAAAATTACAAATTGCGGATAAACCGTTTGATGAGCTGAAATTTGAAGATATTAAATTAATTGATTATAAATCTCATAAAAAAATAAAATTTGATGTTGCAGTGTGAAAATTATAAATTAGAAAAATGACAAATAGTTGTAAAGGTAAGATATGAAGAATACAAGAATTGTAAAAGTTGGAAATATGAATATTGGTGGTAATTCACCAATTTCTGTTCAAAGTATGACAAATACTAAAACTGAAAATATTGATGCAACTGTAAAGCAAATTCACGAATTAGAAGAAGCAAATTGTCAAATTATTAGAGTTGCAGTTCAGGGAATTGAAGCTGCGAATTCATTAAAACATATTAAAAAACAGATAAAAATTCCGTTAGTAGCGGATATTCATTTTAATTACAAATTGGCATTAATAGCAATTGAAAGTGGTGTTGATAAAATTAGAATAAATCCCGGAAATATTGGTGATGAAAACAAAATTCGTAAAGTTATTGATGCCTGTAAATCAAATAATATTCCAATAAGAATTGGTGTAAATTCCGGATCGCTTGAAGAAGAAATTATTGAAAAATATAAATTCCCAACTGCCGAAGGAATGGTGGAAAGTGCAGAAAAACATATTCAAATATGCGAAAAATACGGATTTGAAAATCTAATT
>JAOZRH010000203.1 GCA_029931905.1 Fidelibacterota bacterium | reverse complement strand
GCAACTTTAAAATCAACATCTCTAAATATTTCTACAAATATTCCACCAAGACCAAACATAATTACAGAACCAAATGAATTATCTTTTTTTAGCCCTAAAATTACTTCTTGACCTTCTCCAACCATTTTTTGAACGAATACACCTTTTATTACTGCTTCTGGCATTGCTTTTTTCACATTTTCAAGAATTTTTACATAAGCTTCTTCTGCTTCTGTTCGATTCTTAATATTCAAAATCACTCCGCCAGTATCAAATTTATGAACTATATCAGAAGAGATGATTTTCATAACAACAGGATATTCAATTTCATCTGCAATTTTTCCAGCTTCTTCTTTTGAATTAGCTAATCCATTTGGAAGTACAGGAAAATTATATGCTTCTAAAACTTTTACCGCTTCTTCTTCTGGTAAATATGATTTTTTATCTGCAATTGCCTGATTTAAAATCTTATTTGCTTTTTCTTTATCAACATCCGTAAACTGTTTTATTTCAGATTTTGATAGATTCTTTAAATGTTCACCAAATTTATATGTTGCTGCCATTGATTTTACCATATTTTCAGGCAACATATAATGAGGAATATTATTTTGTTGCAAGATATTTATGCCTTTTGCAACATCTGTTTCACCCATAAAAGAAGTATAAACAGGTTTATCAGATTGACTTACTACTTTTACAATATCTTCAGCAATTTCTTCAATTTCTGTCATAGATTGTGGAGTAAGAATCACATTAATACCATCAATATTCTTATCTTTTATAGCTGCACTTACTGCTACATCATATCTATCTGCTCTGGCATCACCAATTACATCTACAGGATTTTTTATATTTGCAGTAGCTGGTAATTTTTTCTTAAGAATTTTAGTCGTTTCTTCGCTAAATTTTCCTAAAGATAATCCAGAATTTATTGCTTTATCTGTAGCGAGAACTCCTGGACCCCCAGCATTAGTGATAATAGCAATATTCTTACTTTTTGGCATTGGTTGATAAGCAAATGCTTTTGCAATATCAAACATTTCTTCAAGATTATCACACCTGATTATACCTGCTTGTTTAAATGCTGCATCTGTAATTTCATCAATACCTGCAAGCGAACCAGTATGAGATGCTGCCGCCGATGCACCTTCTGCTGTTCTACCTGATTTGATTGCTAAAATTGGCTTACCTGATTCTGCAATAACATTTTTTGCCGCTTCCATTAATTCTTTACCATTTGTAACTTCTTCGAGATACATCAAGATTACATCTGTTTTTGGATCATCTTTTAAATAATAAAGTAAATCTATTTCATCAACATCAGCTTTATTACCAAAACTTACAAACTTTGAAAAACCAATATTCTTCGCATCTGCATAATCAAGAACCGCAGTACATAAAGCACCACTTTGAGAAATAAAACCAATATTTCCCTCTTTAGGCATTGCTCGTGCAAATGATGCATCCATATGACAAATTGGATCAGTATTAATAACACCAAGACAATTTGGACCAATAAAAGATATTCCGTATTTTTCTGCAATTTCTTTTATTTTTTTCTCTTTTTTCAAACCTTTTTCGCCAACTTCTTTGAATCCTGCAGAAATAATAATCATCGATTTTATTCCCTTTTTTCCAATTTGCTCCATTGCTAAATGTGCAACAGAACTAGGAAAAACTAAAATCGCCATATCAACATCATCTTCAATATCAACTACATATTTATATGCTTTTATACTTGAAACACTTTTTTCACTTGGACTTACCGGATATAAAACACCCTGAAATCCATCATGTAAAATATTTTGAAAAATATCCGATGGAACTGAACCTTTCACATTATTTGTTCCAACAACTGCAATCGATTTCGGATAAAAAATATTATTAACTTCTTCAAATGATTTTCTATTCTTTTTTGCCATCGTTTATTCCTTATTGGTTAACTATTTCTTCAATAAACTCAACCGCATCCTTAACACTTTGAACTTCCAATGCACCATCTTCGTCCATTTCAATATCAAATTCTTCCTCAAACCCAGCAATCAATTGTAAACTCTGCATAGAATCTGCACCAAGATCAAAAATAAAATTTGCATCTGAAGAAATTTCACTTTCTTCTTTTTTTAATACATGTGCAATAGTCTTTTTAACTTTTGCTTCGACTTTCTCTCTTTCCATAGTCTCTCCTTTACTTTTTATTTATTCCATTAATAAACCAAGCCTCAATATATAAACTTTTTTTAAGTTATACAAATATATAATTGAGATTTATAATTATTTCACAAAATAAACTGTTTGTTTTATTAAATAATAACTTTAAATTATGTGGTTGGTATTATTAACTAAAGTTAGGAGTAATAAATGTCCCCCAATAAAAAAAATCTAGAAGAAATAACACATAAATTATTAATAGAACTTGGTGAAAATCCAAAAAGAGAAGGCCTGATAAAAACTCCAGAACGAGTTGCAAAATCTTGGGAATATTTAGCAAGTGGTTATAAATTATCGATAGATGAAATTGTTGGTGATGCAATTTATAACGAAAAAGCTAAAGGAATGGTTGTAGTTCGTGATATTGATTTTTTTAGTCTATGTGAACATCATTTATTACCATTTTTTGGGGTTGCACATGTTGGCTATATTCCAAATGGAAAAGTAATTGGACTAAGTAAAATACCAAGAATAGTTGAAATGTTTTCTCGACGACTACAATTGCAAGAACGACTTACTCAACAAATTGCAGATGCCATTCAAGATCTGTTAAATCCAATCGGACTTGGTGTAGTAATTGAAGGACAACATATGTGTATGCAAATGCGAGGTGTTGAGAAAAAAAATTCATTTACCACAACATCAGCAGTTTTTGGTGAATTCCATGACGATGCAGAAACAAGGGCAGAATTCATATCAATGATTACAAAAAAAACTTTTTAAAAAAAATAATATAATATTTGCATTCAATATATTTCCATATTATATTATAGGGCTTGAAAATGAGTGCGTAGCTCAGTTGGTAGAGCAGTGCCCTTTTAAGGCATTGGCCGTAGGTTCAAATCCTACCGCGCTTACAACCAAAAAAAGCACAAGATAACTCTTGTGCTTTTTTGTTTATTATCATTTATTTTAAATAAATAAATTATTTTTTGAATTGTCGGTTTCACCAAGATAAGAAGCAACTCCACCGAAAGCAATTCCATCAATAAGCTCTTCTTTTTTAATACCCATTATATCCATTGACATTTGACATACTGTTAATTTTATTTTCATTTCTTTTGCAAGTTCTAACATTTGTGATACAGATTGAATATTTTTCTTTTTCATAATATCTTTCATCATTTTCGTTCCAATTCCACACATATTCATTTTTGAAATTTTTAATTTACTTGCTCCTTTAGGCATCATCCATCCAAACATTTTTTCAATAATTGTTTTCTTTTGAGCCATTTTTTTGGCATCTCGTAAAACACTGATTCCCCAAAAAGTAAAAAATATTACAACTTCTGTCCCCAT
>JAOZRH010000004.1:31072-37821 GCA_029931905.1 Fidelibacterota bacterium | reverse complement strand
TATTTTCTGTACGCGTCCAACACTACCATCTTTTAATTTAACTTTGATACCTCGTGTGTGTTTCGATTTACTGGTTAATAAACGGTCAACAATACCAACAGTCAATTTCCCGCTTCGTTGATCTTTTTTTAAAACAATTGCAACTTTAGTTCCTTGTTTTAAATTATTTCGATATTGACTTTCAATTGTTGCAGATTCTTCTAACTTATCATTTGGTAATAGTTGATTTTCAACACCACTTGGGTGAAGAGTATCTGATACAGGTAAATTTTGTTGACATAGAGTGAAACGAGAACACAATAGAAAATTACCGAAACAATATTGTTTTTTATCTTCATTTGTACGATCAAATTGACACTTTTCATCATTTGGACAAATTCTTTTTAAACTATTTGTTATACTAATCATTATTAAACTCCTTATAAATATTATGTAATTAATTTTTGAATATAAAAATATTCTCTTACAATACCCAAAAATAGATATTGTAAGAGAAATGTTATTTTAAGAACCAATCAAATTAATAATTGAATCTTTTGTTAATGATTTAGGGGATAAATCGATATAATCTGTTTGATTAGATTTATCTTCAATTATATTACCTCCAGCATTAATGATAAGATCTTTTAGATCCCATTGATTCGTAAGTTTCTTTTCTTGAAACTTACGATCCATCTTTGTATACTCATTTTCACATACCACATTATCATCTCCAAAGGAAACAGGAGTCATATAAAGTTTGGTTGAGTGTTTTAATTCTGGAATTAATAAGCCCAAGACAGTTTGTTTATTTACAATTTCAATTTCTGTTTCAAAAATTATATTATTAGGATCAACAACATAATTTTTTTCGAGAACTGTTAATTGTTTAAGTGCTATGAAGAATTTCATTTTAACTGGTGAATTGTCAATATAATTATAGTCATTAACTATAATCTGTTGAATTTGATCTATGCCTTGCTCAGCATATAATAATTCAGTTGCTCCATTTGGAGCTGGAGCATCAGTCATGTCACCACTATACATCAAAGTGGCTTTTTCATTACGACTATGACTATTCCAACCAATTTTACCAAATTGACTTATCATAGATAGATCAAGATCAACACGTCGGTTTTGATTATTAGTCCAATGAATACCAATAATTAAATATTGATTATTATAAAGTTCAAATGAAGAACCATGTGGAAAATTTCCACAGAATTTCTTTTCACTGCTCGGAACAGTCAGATTAAGACCATGTGGAATATAAAATGTTTTACCATATATATTTTTTCGACAAGAATTTGTGATATTTACTTGAAGAATATATAAAGCATTTAACAAAGTATCTGTTGTATTATGATTCCAATAGAATTTTTTAGTGAATTGTTTCCCATTTCGGACCCGATATGAAATTGTGTCCGTGGGATTAATTCTGTACATAAGTGATTCAGAAAGTCGAATTTTTCGGAAAATTGAAATTTTTGAGAATTCTAATTTTGTTTTAAATTCAGAAATATTAAATTTATCCGATTGAATTTGTGAAATGATTGTTGAGAAATAATCAGATTTGATTGGGACATGCATTTTTGGTGCCTGTCGACGAAGCTTATTAAAGAATGTTTTATTTTTACTAATTTTCTTTAAAGCTAAGAATATCATCTTATATCTATAAAAGATACTTGCAAGATTCTTCGGAGCCTCGTTCAGCATCTTTTCGAAAAATACCATTTTCACCGGATTTTTCGATGCCATATAAATTAATTTTCGAGTTTCTCTATTCTTAATCAATAGTGAACTATCGGTTAACTTAAACATTAAAAACCTAATCCATTCTTCAGGATCTGAAGGGACAATTCCAAATAATTCATTAAGAGAACTTTTTAATTCACGATTTTTAATACTATCATAAGATATTTGTTTCATAAATGTATTATAATTTTCAAAAATACATTTAATATCTTCAATACTCTGTTTAGAAAATGCAATATCTTGATAAATAATATTTTTTAAAAGAGTAAGCAATTGATTCTTATTGATAATATTAATAGGAATCAAAATAATATCTTCTGTTATTTCTGGAATATCTAATTCTTGATGAGGAATATATACAGTTTTTTTATTATACATTCCAACAGATTCCATACCATAAGTCGACATATAATGGAGTATTTGATCAACAAATCGTTTTTGATCAGAAAGATTTCTGATTGTTTCCCAATTTTTATAAAAGGAATTATTTACCTGTTCACTAGAAAGATAAATATCTTTTACAATTTTAAACAATTGGGAAGATATATATTTTTTATCAATATAGAAACCATATTTAATAGTATCTTCAAAATAAATATGTGTACAATCAACTACTTCAATTACAGCATTGAATAATCTGAAAATACTTTCAGTTAATTTTTTCATCTTCTATCTCCTTATATTTATAATAATAAATTGCTTAAAATTTAATAATAAATTTTAAGTTATACTCTATTATTTCTATACAAAAAAAGAGAAAAGAAAATTACCCAGTGAAACGACACTATATAATTAAATTATATAATTTGTCGTTTCAACCGGGCTTATTATTATACTATAAATTATTGCGAAAAGTAACATATAGTGGTGAGCTTTCGCTCTTTCATAAATGTAAGGAACTCTTTATGCAATATTTTGTTGCGAAAGATAACATTATAATTTATTTATATAAGGAATCTTTTATGCAACTAGAATTGTGAACTACCTAGCACAGAGCGCCAGGCTTACTATTACCGTCTAGAAGACGAATCTTAAGTGGTAATAGTCATTATGACCGCTGTCCCATCGGCCGTTTTTGTTATTAAAATAATTGAAGCAATTATTATAGGCCTATATAATAAGAGCTCTTTTTGCCGTCGCAAAATAAATCAATTATTTTAAATTTATACTTTTATTATTTCTATATGTAAATCGTGAATATAAAAATAATCTAATTATAATATTATTTTTCTATTTACTTATTTTACTTTAACTTCCTTATTAATTCACCTGTACCAATTTCAGAATCGTTCCAATAATCAAGCAATAACTTTTGATTACGTTTGATGAAATCAAATACTTGATTAATATATTTTTGTTTGTATTTCGGGTTACGTTTCTTGATTTTGATTTCTGGTTCTCCTTCAATACTTATTGATAAGTATGGTCCTTTTCCTTTCTGATACCCTTGTGGATATACTTTAAGTCTCGCCCAATGACATTCTTTATAATTTTGATGTTGAACCCAAATTGGATATTCTAAATTCGTATCTTCAGATGTTAGATTTGCCATTTCGATGATACATTCACCATTGAAAAGATTTTTAATATAGTTCACTATTGAAGTCATTTTTTATTCCTTCAAAATAAAACAATTTTTTCTTGAATTATATTATATTCCATCATTTTCCTCTAATGAATCTCGCCGTTAAAATTAATCATCCAAATCAAATGGAAAATTAATATGCTTTATAAAACCACTTATCATTTTTTCTAATCTTTTAGGATTCCTACCATTTTTAAACCAGTTATGGAACTCATATAAATATTGAAAGTTAAGTAGATTTTTCTTAGTACGATTTTTAAAAATAAATGGATATTTAATTTCAAAACTTGATAAAATACTATTAGCTTTTCCTTTAAATTGATTATAATTACTACAATTTAAAAAATGATCATATAAATTACTTTCATAAATTATCTCATATATAATCTTATCAATTTTTATTTGTTTTACAATGTTAAGTACTGCAAACAAGTGTGTTTTTGCAATCTGTTTACCCTTTTTAAGATTATAGAGATCTATAATAATATTTTTTTGAACGGCAAGATCTGTTATAATTCTACAGATTTCTTCTTCCGTAAAGTTTTCAATTAATTTAGAATAATATCTCTGTGTTTTATTATTATATAAAACCATATCAAGATTTCGAACTCTCATATAACCAGAGACTGAATAATTAATAGTGTCATATGAAATATCGACACTTTGTTTTTCATTTTTAAGATAAAAATCATTGAATAAACGATCAATGAAATTGGCAATAAATCTGTCATGTAACCCATATACACCAAGTATATGAATTAATGATTTTTTTTCTTGCTTCTTTTTTAATATTAAATCTAGACATTTATATGTCATTGCTAAGAATGGAGAGAAATTTATACTTGTAATTCCACGTAAACCAACCATCCCTCCAATAGCATGATGAATCATTTTTTCTTCATTTTCAAAATATTCATTATAAATATCTTGCCAAATTTTATATTGTTTCTGTAATTTGAAATGATGAACATAACAAAATCTATTATATAATATTGGATTTCTATCAAGAATCTTTTTCGATCTTGAAATTGAAATATGATTTTGTTGTTTAATAAAATTAATATTATTATATTCTGGATAATCTAATAATATTGGAATATCCAAGGATAATATTTTATGGCAATAGTCTGTCGCATATTTTTCAAGGAAAAAATTATAACAATCAATTGCTTTTGATAGATCGCGGGGTTTAACATCACCTTTGATAATTGAATATCCTCCACTATCAATAAATAATTCTTGACCATCTTTTAAATTATTATAATATGGAACAATATGTTCACGAACAATTTTACTAATTGTATTAAATCCGAATTGACTTTGAAATAATCCACCAATTAATGAATATAATGTATCTTGAATATTCTCATTTAATAGAGTTTTTTCAAGTGGATCTAATTTTAAACTACTGATTGTATGTATGTATCTAAATGTCATATTGATCCTTTATAAGATTACTTTTCCATACTTTTTTGTATAATATCATCAATCTCTTTATATGAATATCTTTTATTGTATTCAAAAGTTTTTAAATATTCATCAAAGAATTTATTTATGAAATGTTTTAATTTTATTTGATTGGTGTTGGTTAATGGTATGTCACAATTAGCTTTTGAGAGAATTTTATTTGTTTTTGTTAATTCAAATTCTTTAAATTTTTTAATGATTCTTTTTAATATTTTTTGATTGATCTTTTTTGTTTTTCCTTTAAATTTATATAATGGAAAAACATTAAGATACTTATTAGTTATTTCTTTAACCCAATATTCATATGTTTGATTGTTACAAAACAATATTTTAGCTAAATGATATGTTAACTGAACCAAATCAGAATAAATTGAATCTTCTACCCAGTTTAATTTTTTAGCTAGATAATATATATCATATAATAATTCAGTGTCATCTAACTCTTCATTATTAATTATTTCTTGAAATAATTTACGCATCGATATTATATTAAACTCCTTATTGGATACTTCTTTGTATTATACTGTCTATTTCATAGTATGAATATACTTTATTATATTTAAATGTTTTTAAGTATTCATCAAAGAATTTATTTGAAAAAACTTTTAACTGGGATCTATTATTTTTACTAAACAATAGATCACAGTTAGCTTTTGAAAGAAATTTATCAAGTTGATCGAATTCAGATTCTTTAAAAATTTCAATAATTTGTTTTAACGTTTCCCTATTAATCTTTTCAGGTTCAAATTTGTATGTCGGAAACACATTAAGATACTTATTAGTTATTTCTTTAACCCAATATTCATATGTTTGATTGTTACAAAACAATATTTTAGCTAAATGATATGTTAATTCAAATAAATCGTCTTCAATATAAATATTAACACGATTTAACTTAATAGACAAAAAGTAAATTTGAATTAGTACTTCATCATCATCTAATGTTTCATCATCAATTATCTTTTGAAACAATTTACGTATAGACTGCATTTTTAAACTCCTATTATATATCTTTTCAATATAATACGTGTTGAATTGATCGTATATTTACCAACTTGAATGTTTAATAAAATTTGTTTAGATAACATTGAAGATTGAATTTCGTTTATAAAACACTCATAAAATATATCTTCATAAAATAAAAATGAAAATGAATTATCAATAATATTTCGTTCAATATTATTTACTATCATATGTTCAGATGAATTATCAGTAAGTGATATGTTATTGTGTGATGTTAATTTGTTATTTTGAATTGGACTTAATATTATATTTTCTTTTGATGTTTTCATAATAACTTCCTTCTTATGAACACTTGATATAATTATATATTTATCATTTCTATATAAAATTTTTAAAAATAAAAAACGAGGCTCTTTCGAACCTCGCCGTTAAATTAATTAATCAAATCAATTAATTGATTTAAATCTATAATTTCTTTACTTTCTTTTAAATGAATATTTATTCTATTTGTACATTTATGTTCTCTAAATAATTCTTCTGCTTTTTTTGCGATCTCCCGATATCCTGGATTATTTATATATTGTTTTGCTCTTAGACGAGCACTATAAATTAAATTACAATCATATTTACCAGTTTGTGGATTAATAACGGGAAATTTAAGTTTATCTGGTAAAAGAAAAGCTTTTTTACCATATTTTTCATAAATTAACTGTCTTTTTTTAGGAGTACTAATTGATTTTCTTATTGTATCTGAAATTAATTGTTTATTAATTTCAGTAATTATAAGATCCAAATGTTCTACAAATTTGTTTTCTTCAATAATAATAGTTTCATCCATATTATATTATTCCTAGTTATTATTTCCAATATTCTGTAATGTTGCTGCAAAATTATTTGCAATATTTTGTTGAGTATTCGGTGGTTGAATATTTTGTGGTTGAATATTTTGTTGGATATTCGGTGGTTGAATATTTTGTTGGATATTCGGTGGTTGAATATT